>CAZONP010000164.1:0-5944 GCA_964581155.1 uncultured Candidimonas sp.
GGCGAGCGCCAGCAGCTACTTCTTCAGCCACCCCAACGTGGCAAAAAGGCCAAGCAAGCTGCACGTCCCAACATTCGGGCAACACAACACAATGCAGTCGCAGGGGGCAGGCTTGGGGATTGCAGGGCTTCGCGGCCGCAGCGAGCGGAAGCGAACGCAGCCCGAATGGGCGGAGGAGCGAGCGTAGCGGGCGAGGCGCGCAGGGCGCCGAGCAGGCCAAGGGACCTGCAATCCCCAAGCCTGCCCCCTGCGGCGTGTTCTTTAACTAGCCAAAACTAAAAAACTAGCCGATTACCTTGGCAATAGCCTTAGCCACGTAATCAATATTCCCGGTATTAAGCGCCGCGACGCAGATACGTCCGCTGCTTACCGCATAGACTCCGAACTCATCCCGTAGGCGATCGACTTGAGCCGCAGTCAGGCCGGAATACGAAAACATGCCGCGTTGCTTCAGCACGAAATCGAAATCTTGCGTTACGCCATGTGCCTTGAGCTTGGCCACCAATTGGGCGCGCATCTCACGGATGCGGTCGCGCATGCCGGCCAGTTCTGTGGACCACAGGTCATAGAGTTCAGGGGTGTTAAGTACGGTTGATACCACCGTCCCACCGTGTGTGGGGGGATTGGAGTAGTTGGTGCGGATGACTCGTTTGAGTTGGCTTAGTACGCGGGCGGCTTCCTCTTTGGTGGATGACACCAGCGTCAAGGCCCCGACTCGTTCGCCGTAAAGCGAAAACGACTTGGAGAAAGATGAGCTGATCAGCATGGTAAGGTCGTGCTCGGCGAATAGGCGAACCACCGAGGCGTCTTCCTGTAGCCCGTCGCCAAAGCCTTGATACGCGATATCGAGAAAAGGCACCAGATTGCGATCTTTGACGACCTGAACGATTTGTTGCCACTGTTCAGCGGTGGGATCCACACCGGTGGGGTTGTGGCAGCATGCGTGCAATACAACGATAGTCTGGGGCGGCAAGGCTTGCAGGCCAGCCAGCATGCCGGCAAAATCCAGCCCATGAGTGGCGGCATCGTAGTAAGGGTAGGTGTCTACGGTGTATCCGGCACGCTCGAACAAAGCACGATGGTTCTCCCAGCTGGGGTTGCTGATCACGACATGTGATGCGGGCAGCAGCTGTTTGAGAAAATCGGCGCCAAGCTTCAACGCGCCTGTGCCACCCAGTGCCTGCGCCGTCAATACACGGCCTGAAGTCATTAAAGGCGAGCCTTCACCGAACAGCAGCGTTTGTGCGCCTTTGTTGTAGGCGGCGATGCCTTCAATGGGCAGATAGCCACGCGCTGCGGCAGCTTCAATTCGTGCCGCTTCAGCCTTTCGAACGGCGCTTAGCAGTGGAATGCGCCCTTCGTCATCGTAATACACCCCGACGCCAAGGTTGACCTTGCCTGTTCGGGTGTCGGCGTTATATTGTTCGTTCAGGCCAAGAATTGGGTCGCGCGGAGCGAGTTCAACAGATGCGAAAAGTGATGTCATTTGTATGAGAAGGGCACAAGTAAGGAATGAGTATGAGGATGCTTGATGATAGTGTGATAATAAGGGGTTTACCCTGAATATGTCCAGCATGACTACCGACGCACCTGGTTTCATCGAATATCCGAACAGCCCCTTTCAGCTTTATCGGCCTTATCCACCCGCCGGCGACCAGCCGGCCGCCATTGACGCGCTCGTCGAAGGGATGAATGACGGCCTTATGTTCCAGACGTTGCTTGGAGTAACGGGTTCGGGTAAGACTTACACCATGGCCAACGTTATTGCGCGCACCGGACGCCCGGCAATCGTGCTGGCACCCAATAAAACGCTGGCGGCGCAGTTGTATGCTGAAATGCGCGACTTTTTTCCCAACAACGCAGTTGAATACTTCGTTTCGTACTACGACTATTACCAGCCGGAAGCCTATGTGGCGGCGCGCGATTTGTTCATCGAGAAGGACTCATCCATCAATGAGCACATCGAGCAAATGCGGTTGTCGGCTACAAAGAGCCTGCTCGAACGCCGCGACACAATTATTGTCGGCACTGTTTCGTGCATATACGGTATAGGCAATCCAGGCGATTACCATGCCATGGTGCTCATGTTGCGCGCGGGCGACCGTATCGGGCGACAGGAATTGCTTGGCCGATTGGTGGCTATGCAGTACGAGCGCAATGACGTGGAGTTCGTCCGCGGTACGTTTCGGGCGCGTGGTGAAATCATCGATGTTTTCCCGGCCGAGCACGCCGAACTGGCAGTGCGTATTACGCTGTTCGACGACGAGGTCGAGTCCCTTGAAATGTTCGACCCACTCACAGGCAAAATCAAGCAGAAGATTCCACGATTCACGGTTTTCCCCAGCTCACACTACGTGACGCCTCGGGAAACAGTTATGCGGGCCATCGAGACAATCAAGCAAGAGCTGCGCGAGCGCGTTGCCTTCCTGATTTCCGATGGCAAGCTCGTTGAAGCGCAACGGCTCGAGCAGCGCACGCGCTTTGACCTTGAAATGTTGCAGGAGCTGGGATTTTGCAAGGGAATTGAAAACTATTCGCGGCATTTGTCCGGCGCGGCCCCCGGAGAACCGCCACCCACGCTTATTGACTACCTGCCTGCCGATGCCTTGATGTTCATCGACGAAAGCCATGTGACCATCGGTCAGCTTAGCGGCATGTACTTGGGCGATCGCTCCCGCAAGTCCACCTTGGTCCAGTTTGGCTTCCGGCTCCCGTCAGCCATAGATAACCGCCCGCTGAAGATTGAAGAGTTTGAACAGCGCATGCGTCAGTGTGTTTTTGTGTCGGCGACGCCCTCGGCGTATGAAAAAGAACATTCCGACAATGTTGTGGAACAGGTGGTCAGGCCCACAGGCTTGGTGGATCCCGTCGTTGAAGTCCGGCCGGCGGTAACGCAGGTCGACGACCTGTTGGGGGAGATTAAAAAGCGTGTGGCGGTGCAGGAGCGCGTGTTGGTCACGACGCTGACCAAGCGCATGTCCGAGGATTTGACTGATTATCTGAACGAGGCAGGCCAGAAGGTGCGTTACCTGCACTCCGACATCGACACCGTCGAGCGCGTCGAGATCATTCGGGACCTCAGGCTAGGCGTATTCGACGTTTTGGTGGGCATCAACTTGCTGCGCGAGGGCCTGGACATTCCTGAAGTGTCGCTGGTGGCCATCCTGGATGCCGATAAAGAGGGCTTCCTGCGATCAGAGCGCAGTCTTATCCAGACGATGGGGCGGGCGGCCCGAAATATTAACGGGCGGGCAATTCTGTACGCCGATCGCATTACCGATTCCATGTATCGCGCCATGGGGGAAACCGAGAGGCGCAGGCAGAAACAATTGGCCTTCAATATAGAGCACGGTATTACCGCTCGGGGTGTGAGCAAAGCGGTGCGTGAAATGATAGATGGCGTCATGGTGTCGCCTTCTGTTCCATCGTTCGCCGACGATATCTCGCCGGACGTGCTGCATGACGACAAATCCTTGGCCAAGGAAATCCGACGGCTGGAGAAGCTTATGATGGATCACGCAAAGAACCTGGAGTTCGAGCAGGCGGCAGCCGCACGCGACAGTTTGAACCGGCTGAAGCAAAAAGCCCTGTTCTCGTGAACGCATTTGCTAGTGTCATCGTGCTGTCATGAGAAAATGATTGGGTGTTTTTGCAACACTTCCCAGATTCAACCACAGTTGAGCGGTTATTTCCCCGTTAAAAAAACAGACTAATAGACGATGGTGCGTTGCAAGATATGTCCTGGTGTATCTGGCTTCTATCGGATTTTTCCACTAGTGGCCGAGGTTTCGAGAACCGTTGTAAGCCGTTGCTATGACACCGATTTTATTTTTGTCAACGTGTAAATTAGCAGTATGTGGACTTGCAAAAACTCTTGCCTTATTGCGGGTTTTCCCGCACACTCTTGCCTATGATGACTAAGGTACTTTTCGTTTGCATGGGTAATATCTGTCGCTCACCAAGCGCAGAGGGCGTGTTTCGCCGTTTAATCGACGAATCGGGGCTCTCTGGAGTCGTGGGCGTCGATTCAGCTGGCACCCACAGCTTCCACATTGGCGAGGCCCCCGATGCACGGGCCCAAGCGGCTGCGCGAAAGCGCGGCTATGAACTCGCGCATTGTGTCGCACGCCAAATCACTCCGGAAGACTTCCGCGAGTACGATCTCATCCTTGCGATGGATTGGGAAAACCTGTCGGCGATGCAGCAGCAATGTCCAAAAATCTATCAGCACAAGCTCATGTTGCTTATGCGTTTCGCGAATGAATTCGAGGAAGCCACGGTGCCCGACCCATATTATGGTGGCCCTGAAGGTTTCGGCAAGGTGCTCGACTATCTGGAAGATGCCTGTCAGGGTGTGTTGGAACTTGTACGTAAACGGGCAACACAATACCAGGCTGCCTGATCCCATTCACGCTTCGCTTAACCAAACCGTGCACAGGCACGGTTTTTTTTCGCCATGCAGCGGATTGATACCTTACCAAATTAGTCGGTCTTTGGTATACTTGAGTGAATTGGTCGGGTATAGAGTCGCCGGCTGATGCTCAATATTCCCAATCAGGCTTTGGCAAGGAAATCACCATGCGTTTGACGACTAAAGGACGTTTCGCAGTTACGGCAATGATCGATTTGGCGCTGCGTCAGCAAAGCGGCCCCGTCACGTTGGCCGCTATCAGCAATCGGCAGAATATTTCACTGTCTTACCTCGAGCAGCTTTTCGGCAAGCTGCGCCGCCACGAACTCGTTGAGAGCATACGGGGCCCAGGAGGCGGCTATTCACTAGCTCGCCTGGCGCGTAACATTACAGTCGCCGACATTATATTTGCGGTTGACGAGCCGCTCGACGCCACCAGCTGCGGCGGCAAGGAAGATTGCAATATCGGGCGAAATGGCGGTACCGGCAAGTGCATGACGCACGAACTATGGTCGACGCTTAACCGTAAAATGGTAGATTATCTGGATTCGGTGTCTTTGCAGGACTTGGTCGACCAGCAGCGTATGCGCCAGTTGCATGAAGCAACCCAGGCTCAGGCTGCGGTGCGCCAGAACCGTTCGCCCGATGTCCTGATCAAAACATCCGTGTCTGCCTAAGTAACTTATTTATCAGGAAGCTTCGCTTGATGCCGTCCCACCCCGTGTATTTCGATTATTCGGCCACGACGCCGGTGGACCCGCGCGTCGTCGAAAAAATGCTGCCATGGTTATACGAGCGGTTTGGCAATCCGGCGTCGATCGGACATCCCTATGGGCTGGACGCGCTGGACGCGGTCGAGCAAGCGCGCGCGCAAGTGGCGCAGCTGGTCAATGCCGCTGCGCGCGATATCGTCTGGACCTCCGGCGCGACCGAATCGAATAATCTCGCGATCAAGGGCGTTGCAAGTTTCAATGCGGATCGGGGCAAACACATTGTCACGGTCAAGACCGAGCATAAAGCGGTTCTCGACACGTGTCGCGACCTGGAGCGGCAGGGCTTCGAGCTTACGTATCTCGACGTGGGGCCGGACGGTATGCTGGACCTTGGCGCCTTCAAGGCGGCGTTGCGTCCCGACACCATATTGGCATCGGTCATGTTGGTTAACAATGAAACCGGTGTCATTCAAGACGTCGATGCCCTCGGCCAGGTATGCCGCGAACACGGTATTGTGTTCCATGTGGATGCGGCTCAGGCCACGGGCAAGGTGAACATCAATCTTGCAACCTTGCCAGTGGACTTGATGTCGTTTTCCGCCCACAAGACCTATGGGCCAAAAGGAGTGGGCGCGCTTTATATTGGGCGCAAGCCGCGTGTGCGGCTCCATGCGCAAATGCATGGCGGCGGCCACGAACGGGGCATACGCTCGGGCACATTGGCAACCCATCAAATCGTGGGCATGGGCGAAGCGTTCCATCTGGCCGGGCTTGAAATGGCCGACGAAGTCCCGCGCATACAGCAGTTGCGCGACCGGTT
>CAZONP010000165.1:0-5840 GCA_964581155.1 uncultured Candidimonas sp.
CGGCGGCGGTTCCTGGGGGCAGGTTTTTACCAGCCGATCGCCGAAGCGGCAAGCCGGCTTACGCTTGCCGATATGCCCGTGCAGGGTATAGCTTGCCTGGATGCTGGTTGCGGCGACGGCTACTACATGCGCGCGCTTGCCGCTGCGTCCGGTGCCGAAAGCACGCTTGCGCTGCTGGGACTCGATATATCGAAGTGGGCCGTGCTGGCGGCCGCCAAACAGGAAAAGCGGGCCAATTGGGTGGTTGGCAGCAATGCCTGCCTGCCCGTGCAATCGGGTACGCTCGACAGGCTGCTGTGCATGTTCGGTTTCCCCGTTCATGCTGAATTCAGGCGGGTGCTTAGACTGGGCGGCCGCTTGCTTTTGGTGGATACGGGACCGAATCACCTGCGCGAGCTGCGGGAAATCATCTATCCCACGCTGAAACCTGAACGCCCGGGAAATGCCGCAGCGCCCCCAGGGTTTACCCGGCTGATCGACGAGGCGTTGACCTACTCGATCACTCTGTCCGAACCCCACCACATCGCCGACTTGCTGACAATGACGCCGCATCTCTATCGCGCCAGCGCGCAGGGTCGCGCTAATGCGGCGGCCTTGACTACGCTTTCCCTGACGGTGGACGTAAGGCTTGGCCTTTTCGAGGCGGCTCCCTAGGCACGAGGTTTGCCCATCAACCCCGTCGACGATGCTCGTGATCGATCCGGGGAGCTCAAATGATACTGTTTTCCTTGCTTCGCAAAGGGGCGGCCTGCACCGCTCTGGCTAGTCTGTTTTTCGGCAGCGCATGGGCGCACCACGGCTGGAATTGGGCGGAGCAAGCGCAGATGCGCCTGACAGGAACCGTCAAGGTGGTTCAAATGGCGCCGCCTCATCCGCGCCTGGAGGTGGAAACACCAGACGGCATATGGCGCGTGGAACTGGCAAATCCGTCCCAGACCCTTCGGGCCGGATTCGTGGAAACATCTGCCAAACCGGGCGACTCTGTAATCGCCATCGGGAATCGAGCAAAGAACCGTGCGGAGATGCGCATGAAGGCGGTCCAGATAACGGTTGAAGGCAAGACCTACGACCTTTATCCCGAGCGCATCGAAAAAGCGCGCTGAACCACATGCTGCTTGAGTGGCTGCAAACCTTGCCGCCCGCGACCTTGCTGCAACGCTCCGGCACAGCCTACATGCTGGTGAATGCCGCGCATATTGCCTCCATTGGGCTGCTGGTGGGCGCCATCGTATCGTTGGACGTTCGCATCCTGGGCGCCTTCAAGTATGTGCCGTTGCGCATGGTGGGGCCGTTCCTGTCGCGTATGGCCGGGATAGGTCTGGGGCTCGCCATAGTCGCCGGGATCTGGCTATTCATTGTGGATCCCAAGGAGTATGTCGGTAATCCCATCTTCCTCGTCAAGCTTGGTCTTGTCGCCATAGGTGTAGCCAACGCGCTATGGCTGCATTCCGCCCGCGCATGGCGCCAAGCCGTTCAGGACGGTGTCATATCCTTACGGCTGCGGGCGCATGCGGCGGTTTCTATTTTGACGTGGTTAAGCGTTGTGCTGGCTGGAAGATGGATCGCTTTCTGGTAATGCCAGCGCCCGCTCCAGGAAGTCCAGACGGTCCTGGCCCCAAAAGGGAACGCCCCGGTATTCGTACCATGGCGCGCCGAATACCTGTCGTTCTATCGCCTCACTGGTGTACTGGTCGAACAAATCCTTGGCCTGCGTATGGGCGGCGTATAACGCCTTGCCGTCCAATCCAGTCTCGTCGCCTATCTGGACGAGTGTATCGGCGTCGGAAATATCGCGCTCTTGCGCCCATACGGCCCGCAGTAACGCACCGGTCAGGGCGAGCGCGGCCTCGTTGCCGGCAGACTTAATGGCGGCGGCAATCATCATGGCCGCCACCGATTCGTCCACGGGGAAGGATTTCGGATGGATATTGAGGGGTATGCCAAGGTGCTCGGACCACCGCTGCAGCTCCACCAGTCGGTAGGCTTGCCGTTGGGGTGATCGCTGCTTTAGCGGCAAGCCACCCGAAACGGGAAAAATGGCGCTGTTGAGGGCACAAGGGCGCGGCTCGATCATGGCGCCATGCGCCTTGGCCAGGGCCATGAGCCTGTCGTGGCCCAAGTATGCCCAGGGTGACTGGGGCGAGAGGTAATACGTAATTGTTTTCATTGTGTCTCCGTCGTGGTGTCGTCATCTTTGCCAAAATATGGGGACGAGTATAGTTTTACTTCGCGCCCTTAGTTGGATAGCATTGTCTCTTTCCGGAGAATCGAATATGACTACTTTGCCGCTGTTTCACCTGGCGTTCCCTGTCGACGACCTTGCCGCCGCACGGGCTTTCTATGGGGACCTTCTGGGTTGCCCGGAAGGACGCAGTTCGCCCGAATGGGTTGATTTCAATTTCTACGGGCATCAAATCGTAGCTCACTTGTCTCCTGGCGAAGCCGGTCACAGGAATGCCAGTTCAGTCGATGGCAAAGAGGTGCCTGTACGCCACTTCGGGGCTATCCTGCCGCGGGCCGAATGGGATGCGCTTGCGGAAAAATTGAAGGCAGTCGGCACAGACTTCATAATCGAGCCCTACATTCGTTTCAAGGGTGAAGTCGGCGAGCAAGCCACCATGTTCTTCCTCGATCCATCGGGCAACGCGCTGGAATTCAAGTCCTTTGCGGACATGGACTATGTGTTCGCCAAATAATCAGTGCATTAGTAAAGGGGTGGG
The DNA here is from genome assembly GCA_964581155.1 of uncultured Candidimonas sp. Taxonomy (GTDB): domain Bacteria; phylum Pseudomonadota; class Gammaproteobacteria; order Burkholderiales; family Burkholderiaceae_B; genus Pollutimonas. Next base: position 2,721 of record CAZONP010000165.1, read on the forward strand.
AAGTGTTGAATGCGTGGAAAAGTATTGCGGTCTTTCTTGACGATGCCGACAAGGAAGATGAAGTGCTGTCATATGCGGCCAGGCTGGCGCGTCAATACGACGCCCATCTTATCGGTATTTACAGTATCAACAGCCTTGCGGATGAGGATACGTTTTCCGGTTTTGCCCGAGGAGGCCCCGCCATCCGCAGCGTCGTGGAACGCCGCCGCACGGCGGGGGAAGAGGCTGCAAGCGCGATGGGCGCGCGCCTGGCTGCAATAGCCCGAAAATACAGCATAAGTGTTGAATTCCGGGTGCTCTGGAATAGCGAGGACACCGCAAATGCCGCAAAACACTCACTACATTGCGATCTGGTCGTGGTCGCTGCGCCGGAAAGGCAGTCGGGACTGCCCGAAAGTGCAAGCGCCGAACGCATTTTGTTCGAAACCGGCGTACCCGTCCTGATTGTTCCAGAGGGATGGACTTCGTCGGAACCTGTAAAGAAAGTGCTGGTGGCGTGGAATGCAAGCAAGGAATCCCGCCGCGCGGTCGCGGATGCCATGCCGTTCATTGCCTCTGCTGCGGAAGTCACACTGGTGGTGGTGGATGCCGAGGCCCGCACGGGCAACCATGGCGAAAACCCAGGCGCCGATGCGGCGCTCGCACTGGCCCGACATGGCGCCAAGGTGAATGTTGAGCAAATCGATTCGGAAGGGCGTTCCGTCCAAGAGGTGTTGCTGGCCAGAGCAACCGCGCTGAAGTGCGATCTGGTGGTTATTGGCGCCTACAGTCGCGCCCGCACGGTCCAGCTTATCTTCGGCGGGGTCACTCGAAGCTTGCTGGCAACTTCCACTGTGCCTTTATTCGTCTCGCGCTAGCGCGCAAAGCACGTTGCGCCGGCCGGCGCAACAGCAGTCACGGACGCAGCTTGCCATGCTCGCCCATATGCGGGCGTTCGTGGGTAAAGCTGGCCTTGGCGATTTTTGCCAGCTGCACCAGCTTGCTTTCTTTCACAGACCAGTATTCGGCCTCGTGAATATCAACACACACCAAGGCAAGGTCCGGGTCCTGCGGCCCGCCCGGAAACCATGCCTCATTCATTTTTGACCATAGCTGTTGCTTCATGGCCGTATCGTCCACAACCCGGGCGGTTCCCGATATGGAAACGTAGGCGTCTTTGCCGGCATCCGCATACGTCACGCTGACGCCGGGCTCATTGCCAATGTCCAGCACGGGATCGCTTGTCCGCGACATGAAGAACCATAGTCGGCCAGCCGACGAGTCGTCGCCCTCCGGGATCTGGGTCGTCATGGGGCGCGAACGCATGCTCGCATCCGGAGCCAAGGTCGTGAACATGGCGAATTGAATTTTCTTGATCAGGTCGCGAAATTGCTGAGACTCGTGGTCCTTCACAGTCATTGTGGCCTCCAGTGGCATATAGCGGTCAGATTCGTTGGCTGGAGCGGCAAGCAGCGTGCCTGCTGCCGCATGAATGGCTGCGAGGCATGGACGATGGTTTGATTTGTCAAATGCGGTGGGCTAACGATGCGAACTCCAAGAGCTATTACTCCCTCGGCGGGCGATGGGCAGCATCTCAGTGCGGCGGCGGCGGGCCAGTGGGATTTGGACCTTGCCGCCAGCACATTGCAGTGCTCGCCTTTAGCGAGTGAAATGTTTGGCCAGTCGGCCGATGCGTGCGCAATCCCCTTGGACACGGTGCTGGCCCGATTCTTGGACGAAGACCGCGAAGACGTTGCCAGGTCATTCCAACGGGTCCAAACTACGGGGCTGATCGAATTCGAAAAGCGTATTCGCCGACTCGATGAGACAATACGATGGATACACGTCAAGGGCATTGCGCTGTCCGAAGGCGAGAGCGCGGGGAAAGTTGGCGGTCTGGTGGCCGACGTGACCGACTGGCATCTGCTTGAAGAGAAAAGGCACCAGGCCGAAAAAATGCAAGCCATGGAGAGGCTGTGCGGCCGCCTTGCTCATGACTACAATAATCTGCTGATGGTCATAGGCGCTAATTTGGAATTGCTGGGGGAACACATGCCGGCAACCGCGCGCACCGAACGTTTCTTCAACGCCGCGCACCACGGTGTGGAAAGAGGTTCGGCGCTGAATCGGCAACTCATGGGGTTTTCAGCCCGGCATGAACTTCGGCTGCAGGCCATCGACGCCTATCAGTGGATTCTGGCCTGCGAAGCAGCTATCCGCGACCTTCTGGGCCCAGGCTTCGTTGTGACCGTCATTGGTGAGCCGGGTACCGCGGTTTGCCAGACGGATCCTTCGCAGTTGAAGGCAGCGTTGCTGAACTTGGCAGCCAACGCTCTGGATGCCATGCCCAGCGGGGGCGAACTGACGCTGGCGGTTGGACGACGTAAATTGAGCGAGGCCGCCTTCGATTGCGAGCCTGGAGACTACGCTGTCGTATCCGTCACGGACACGGGCATCGGCATGTCGGCCGAAGAAATCAGCAAGGGATTCGAACCCTTCTTTACGACAAAAGCGGCAGGTCTGGCCAAAGGCCTGGGACTGAGCCAGGTATATGGCTTGGCCCGGCAATGCGGAGGGTTTGTCACTATTGAAAGCCAACCTGCACGAGGGACGACCGTGAGCATTCATTTTCCTTGCGTCGCCAAGAGTCATGATCAATGATCGCCATGACGAAGTTGTTGCGCGACCGGCCCCAGATCATGCCGAGCTCGACTTCCAGGTGGTTGGACTGGGGGCATCCGCCGGGGGAATCCAGGCACTGGTACGCTTCTTCGAACATATGCCAACAGATTGCGGGATGGCGTTCGTTGTGGTCGTACATTTGTCCCCTAAGCATAAAAGCCATGTCGACGAAATACTTCGCAACACGACTCAGATGCCGACCGTTCAGGTCATGACGACCACGCGCATCGAAAAGAACCATATTTACATTATCCCGCCGGGGATGGACTTGCAAATGCATGACGGGTGTCTCCACGTGCGGCCCGCGCAACGAGGACGCGAACGGCCCGTCGTGATCGATATTTTTTTTCGGACGCTGGCTGACGCCCATAAGGGGCGGGCGGTAGGCGTCGTTCTGTCAGGCACTGGCGCCGATGGATCCGTTGGCATGGCGCGCATCAAGGAACAGGGCGGCGTGGG
>CAZONP010000166.1:0-1934 GCA_964581155.1 uncultured Candidimonas sp.
GCGCAGTGCGACGCGCGGGGAGTCAAGGCAACGCCTTGACCGCGAACCGTCTGTGTCCACCCCGCCCCCGTCACCGGCGCCGGTTTATATACCAGCACGAATGCCGCCACAGCATTGCACCGGCCCGAAATCCCAGTTCACTTATACTAGCGCCTTTGCTTCCGCTGAAAAAATAACCCATGACCTACTTGGCAATCAAACACCTGCACGTCACTGCGGCGACGCTCAGCATCATATTCTTCATGATCCGGGCCTACTGGTCGGTGACAAGCTCCGCTCTGCTTCAACGCCGGGTCGTCAAGATCGTTCCGCACATCATCGACACCATCCTGCTGGTCTGCGGCATTACGCTTTCCATCATGCTGGGGCCTGCGGGGAACCAACCGTGGGTACTTACCAAGATCGTGCTGCTGCTGGTTTATATCGGCGTGGGCACCGTTGCCATCAAGCGCGGCAAGACGGCCAAGACGCGCGGCATTGCCGCCTTAATTGCCATAGCGATTTTTGCCTATATCGTTGGCGTCGCGCTCAACCGCAATCCGGCCTCCTGGTTTGCCTGAGTATGCAGTCAGGCGCCCTGCTGCTACCACGTACCCATAAGGTATTGAAGCAACAGGCTGCTGCCCGCCACCGACAGCCATACGCCCAACCCCAACAATACGGGGCGGGCGCCGGCAGTGATCATGCGGCGCAAGTCAGACGACAGCCCGATCGCGCTTAATGCGACCACGATCAGGAATTGGGCGATCATCTGGATGTATACGTCCAATGACGGCGGTATCATGCCCGTCGAGCGAACGGCCGATGCCACCAGAAACCACAAGATGAACCACGGAAAGATGCTGGCAAGGCTGAAGCGGCCGCCGCCTTGCGCCTTGTGCCGCCAGGCTTCGATCAGGACCAATACCACGCACATGGGAATGATCAAGGTCGCGCGCGTCAGTTTCACAATGGTTGCATAGTCGCCGGCTGCCTGGCTATAACTGTAGCCGGCCGCAACCACGGACGATGTGTCGTTGATGGCGGTGCCCGCCCATAAGCCGAATCCCAAATCCGACATGCCCAAAGCGTGCCCCAACAAGGGAAAGCTCAGCACGGCCGCAATATTGAAAATGAAAATCGTCGAGATGGCGAATGCGGTTTCATGCTCGTCGGCCTTGATAATGGGCGTGACGGCCGCTATGGCGGAGCCACCGCAGATGGCCGTTCCCGCGCCGATCAGCACTTTCAGCTTGGATGGCACACCCAACCATTTCCCGAATATCCAGGCGGACGTGAAAGCGACGAACAGCGTGACCAGCGTGATGGACAGAGAGTTCATGCCGGTGCGGGCGACTTGCTGCAGGCTTAGGCCAAAACCTAACGCAATAATGGACCACTGCAGAACTTTCTTGGATGCATATTGCAAGCCGGGGCGGAACATTTGGCCCACGCCTATGCTGTTGCGCACCGCCATGCCGATTACGATGCCAAATACGGGGCCGCCTATTAATGGCATCATGCGTCCCAACACCATGGCCACCAGCGCGATGCCTGCCGCCAGTGCCAGTCCATACAACACCGAAGGGGTTTGTGGCGCGCTGTCAGCCGCGACCCGCGCACGCATCCGGCGACGTGCCGACCCCAGGCCCGTTGACGCCGATATTGCTTGAACTACCCCGGGATATGCCATTCTGATCCGAAAACACACTGAATGCGTTCTATTCTAGAAAAGCAAAGTCAATAAATAAATTCACATTTGTTTATTCATAGTATAAAATTTATTGATGATTGGAATTAGCCTCAGGCAACTGGAAGTCTTCGTCAACATCGCAGCAACCGGCTCAGTGCGTCTGGCCGCAGAGCGCCTTTCGGTCACACAGCCCGCAATCAGCATGGCGTTGGCCGAATTTGAACGTCAGCTCAATACACCGCTGTTCGATCGCGAGCGTGGC
>CAZONP010000166.1:2034-5821 GCA_964581155.1 uncultured Candidimonas sp.
GCTGTTCGATCGCGAGCGTGGCCGGCTGCGTCTGAATTCGCGGGGCAAGGAATTACTGCCAAAAGCGCAGGAAATTGTCGAACGTACGCAGGAACTGTTGCGCCAGGCCGGCGATCAGTCCCAGGCGTTGACCGGAATTCTCCGGGTGGGCGCAAGCAATACGGTGGGCAATTACCTTGTCGGCGACTTGCTCGGGCCCTTCGTCGCGCAGCATCCCGAGGTGTCGCTGCAGGTGAGCGTTGAAAATACATCAGGCATCGTCAATGGCCTGCTCGAGCACCGGCTGGATGTGGGCTGCGTAGAGGGTCCGGTGAATCATGCACAGCTCGAGGTAGTAACATGGCGCGAAGATGCCCTGGTGATATGCGCCGCGCCATCGCATCCGCTGTCCCAGATCAATGAACTAAGGGCGCGTCACTTCAAGCATGCACAATGGATACTGCGCGAGCCAGGCTCGGCCATGCGCGTCATGGCTGAACAAATGCTGACCGCCCTGCCGGAAGGCCGTATCCTGCTGGAACTGGGTCAGGTAGAGGCCATCAAGCAAGCCGTGATAGCAGGACTCGGCATTGCGTGTTTGCCGCAGGCAGCCACAGTGGATGCGGTTGCCGTGGGCCGGCTCAAAATACTGGACACTCCCTTTCTGCCTTTACACCGGCGCTTGTCGCTGGTGTTGCACAAGTCGCGCTATCACGGCGCGCTGATAGACGCTTTTGTACGCAGCCTGGCACCCGCAAGCGTCGACGAACAAATAGGAAAACATGAGTAAAGATCTACAACAGTTAACGATCAATCCACACCTAAGCACCTATCCCGGACTGCCTCCGTACCAGACCGTGGCCTTGGTATTGCAGGGTGGCGGTGCCTTGGGCGCCTACCAGGCCGGCGTTTTCCAGGGCCTGCAAGAGGCCGGGATCGAGCCCAGCTGCCTGTCGGGCATATCGATTGGTGCATTGAATGTCGCCATCATTGCCGGAAATCCGCCGGAGACACGGCTGGCGCGGCTGACCGAGTTCTGGGAAACCATTTGCCAGCCGAACTCCGGCATGGCATTGCATCCATTCATCGAGCAGTCGCTTTTCAACATGAACGACACGGTGCGGCAAACCATGAGCGCCATTCATGCCGCGAGCGCCATGTTCGACGGGCAGAAGGGCTTCTTCCGGCCGCGCTTCCCGCCCGCGTCCACGATACTGCCAGGCAACCCCAATACGGCAAGCTTCTACGATACGAGCGCCTTGAAGGCTACGCTGGAAAGGCTATGCGATTTCGATCGCATCAATTCAGGCACGCATCACGTATCGGTCGGCGCGGTCAATGTACGCACGGGCAACTTTGTCTACTTCGACAATTCAAAAATTACGCTGCGCGCCGAGCATTTCATGGCGTCCGGCGCCCTTCCCCCGGCGTTTGCCGCTGTCGAGATCGACGGGGAATATTTCTGGGATGGGGGCCTTGTGTCGAACACGCCACTGGCGCAAGTGCTGGAAACCCGGCCGCTACGCGACACTCTTGTGTTTCAGGTGGACTTGTGGAGCGCGCGCGGCGCCGTGCCGTCGAACATGAGCGAAGTCTCCGACCGGGTCAAAGACATTCAGTACTCGAGCCGCACGCGGCTTGTGACGGATCAACTGCATCATACGCAGGCGTTGCGCCACATGCTCTTGCGCATGCTGGAAGACATACCCGCCGAGCTGCGCAGCCAAGACCATTACGCTCAACTCGCGGAAGGCCTGTCATCCAGCAAGCGGTATAACGTCATCCATCTAATCTACCGCAACAAACCCTACGAAGCACATTACAAGGACTATCAATTCGGCCTTGCCACGATGCGGGCCCATTGGGAGGGCGGCCTGGAAGACATACGGCACACCCTTAGCGACCCGCAGCGCCTGGCCATGCCCGACAACGCGGCCGGCTTCATCACGCACGACGTCCACCAGGAAGAGTTGGAACTAAGAATGCGCGGCGGCGCGGCCCTGTTGCCCGCAAAAAGCGGTTGACCGGCTGGACGGCGCCACGGCCGCCCAGCAGCCGACGACCAAGCGACCGCCCAAGCTGAAGCACCGGCCGACTCAGCCTTGGCCACCGTTGCGCTCGGGATCTGGCGGCGTGCGTGCCAGGCCGGCTTCATCCTCGTCGACAATCCGGTCCGGCGCGACATCATCGGCGATTTCATCGTCCACTGTGTCCTCCACGTCGGCCCGCTCGCCGGTGTTATACCGATCACTGTCGCTAGTTCCGGCGTCCTGCGGCATGTCGCTGGCCGAATCGGATGAATCGCTTGGGCCGAACGCGGGGTCGGCCCGTCCTATCGTTGCAGTTGCCCCTTGTTCGGCATATTCCCTGTTTTCTTCCTCCAATTTCCGCAGTGCGCGGTTTTGTTCCTCCATTTCCTTTAGAGCGCGGTCTTGTTGCTCCAAAACGCGATCGCGGACGTGCTGGGCAGGATCTTTTACGGTGGTCATACGGTTCTCCTTATCTGGCTTCACGGACAAAGATGTTCAGCTCTCAACGACTTTCAGGGCATTAGTCGCGGGACCATGGACGACGGCCCCGTCCACATCGAACCGCGAGCCGTGGCATGGACAATCCCACGTGCGGTCGGTTGCGTTCCATCCCACCACGCAGCCCATGTGTGTACAGACTGCGGAGACTTGGTGCAGCACACCGGACTCATCCCGGTATGCTGCAACCGATTCGCCATCTCTTTTGGCAACCACCGCCCCACCCATGGGCACATTCAACTCTTTGGGCCGGCTGGTCAGGAATCGATCACTCACGAAGTGCTGTGCGGTGGCCAGATTTTCCTTCAGGAATTCGACGCCTCCTTGCACGGGATTGATACGCGTGGCATCGAACAGGTCGGCCGCCGGATTGTCGCGGCCCAGAATCAGGTCGGCAATCAGACAGGCCGCCATCGTTCCATTGCTGATGCCCCATGCATTAAACCCGGTGGCGATATACAAGTTTGGGGAGGATGCGCTGGCACGGCCCACGAAAGGCAGGCCATCCATCGACTCATAATCTTCGTTCGTCCAACTGTACGCGCTGCGTTCGACGCCGAACGTTTCCTTCATGAAACGGGCAAGTGCTTCAGTGCTGCGTGCCTCGTCATCCGAAACGCCCGTCTTGTACGTCGGCCCCACAGCGATAAGAAATGGCGTACCGCCAGATTCATCGATACGAAACGAGTAACTGGCCTGACCGGTGCTAAGGAACATCCCGTCCGGCACGTGCGCGGAATCAATAGGCGCGGCCATCATCGGGTGGCTCATCGTGTAGGCCTTAGTAAAGAACATCCCTTGCTGCACAATGGGCAGGTGCGTCGCCACGACGACGTCCTGAGCCGTCACGGTATGGCCCGCCTCTGTACGAACCACGCTACGTATGCCCTTCTTGATTTGAGTCACACGGGTGTGTTCGAACAGTTGGGCGTGCTGCGCCAGGTAGCTGGCAAGGCCGCGCAAATAGCGGACAGGATGAAACTGCGCCTGGCCGTCAAAGCATAGCGCGGCCACAACCGGCAGCGCCGCAGGTATCCCCGTGACCAGCCGTGCCGGCAGGCCGAGCCGCAGCGCCGCATGCGCCTCGGCTTCCACGCGGTGCCGGTCGCCCTCCGATTGCGTATAGACATAGGCGGCCTTGTGCCCGAAGGAGCACTCAATGGCCAACTCGGACACCAGCCGTGCGATATAAGTGATCGCAAATTCGTTGGCCTTCGCATAAACACGTGCCTTATCCTCCCCATAGTCGCTAATGAGCTTGCTATAGATCAGCCCGTGCT
>CAZONP010000167.1:0-5821 GCA_964581155.1 uncultured Candidimonas sp.
GCTCAGCTGGGAGAGCGCGTCGTTCGCAATGACGAGGTCGGGAGTTCGATCCTCCTCTTCTCCACCAAATATTCAAATCCTGACCGGTATCGGTTGGGATTTTTTTTGCCCGGAGCGCCCATGTTGGCGGGGGTTGGCGATTTAGTGTCGCGAGCGTTCTCGACGTGGCTTCTAGCATTGACGCGAATTTTAGGGCGTTGGGTTTGGTTTTTGTTTTGCTGTAGCGGTGGCGACCAAAAACGCCAAGGTCCGTAACGGCCGAAGCTTTTCTATTAAGTTCGGATTCCCCATTATCCACCAGGCATTACCCTCCGATACATTACCCTCCGATACGGTTGTCATAAAATATTGGATCGCTTACTGTGTAACAATACTTATCAAAAATAGCGACGCACGTAACCTTCTAGGAGAAAAGAATAAGATGAGACGATTTGCGCAGTTGATGGCCCCACTGACGGTCGCCTTTTTAGTTTCAGGCTGTGGATCGTTCAAAGCACCAGCATATAGCCCCCGTTATGAAACTCTCGATCAACTGAAAAAACAAAGCATCGAAAAAATGTCGGTTGGCAAAGTACAGCCGAGCGATCCCGATGCCGCCATAAACCGGATAACGCTACGGGGCTCCTTGCTTACCTCCCCAAAAGGCACTTTTGCGAGTTATCTCGAAGATGCAATTCGCTCTGATCTGATGGAAATGGATTTTTACGATGAAACATCTAGCACCCAAATAGGCGCAACGATCCTCAAGAACGATATTGATGTTTCAGGATTTGGAACCGGATACGGTGCCATGGAAATAAATCTAGTTGTGAAAAAGCTAGAGGCTCTTGTGTTTGAAAAGATCTATTCCGCGAACACCCAGTTTGATTCATCGTTTGCCGGGGCGGTGGCCATTCCCAAGGGACAAAGTGAATACCCTAGCCTTGTGCGCGCCTTGCTACAAAAGGTATACGAAGATCCAGCATTCATTGACGCGGTGAAAAAATGATCATCAGAGAAACACTATTTAAGCTACCCCGCATCGCCGTAACTCTTAGCCTGGCCGCCCTGTTGGGTGCATGTGCTCATCCAATCGTTATTAGTCCGCTTGAGACGCCCTCCCGCGACAATGACGCTATCCAATCAAAACAAGTCGCTTATGTGATGACGGACGCCGACCGAAACAAACAAGTTACGACCGAGGGAGGAGGCGGTGATAAGGTCAGTTACTTCCCTTATCGTGACCTTGAAAAGGCCATCCGCGATGCGCTCCGTAGTGTGTATTCAGACGTTTCTGTAATCAAGTCTCCCTCAGATGTAATGGCTATTAAAGAAAACGACATTTCTTTAGTGTTCGCTCCCGAAATTATGACTTCGTCGAACTCTCAATCAATTTTTACCTGGCCACCGACGCAGTTCACTATTGAACTTGCCTTGAACGTCACGGACGCAGTTGGCAATATCATTTCACGTATTAGAGTTATAAGCAGCGGTGCGGCGGAGTTCTCGGAATTTAAGGCTGATTTTGGCCTAGCCGGAAGACGCGCAGCTTCTGAACTTGCAGATAAATTAAAACAGGAAATCAGTGCCAATCCACGGTTACGTTAAGAACAGGGCTTTCGCCCAAAAAACAAAGTCAAAGCTCAACATATATGCTCAACTCAGAAAGAAGCGATCTTCAGTCGTTGCTCGCCGCAGCAACCCCTTTCTTGCGCATCACTGACGCTAAGCCAGAGGCGTGGTGCCGGATCATGAGCAAGCCGAAAGACGGTCGTATTGGTCCTTGGAAGTACACTGCTGAGTACGTTACCCTCGATCAACAGACTTGGAATCGCCCAGGCGAGGTGATCTACTTCGTAGTCGATTCACAAAACAGACTTCGTCTCGTCGGGCAATCAATGTCCAAGCTAAACGTACGCTGGAAGAAGGCCCCGATGTATGACGTGAAGTCTCGTCAACCGATGGGAAGGAAGGCGCTGTTTCACACCAGCTCCTGGCCCGCGATTGAAGCTGGCTTCATGTCTGAGGACCGACCCCCGTTTACTGTCTCTGCCCTTTTCCGCGATCGTTTGGAACCGCTTTGCAGGATTTCCCAAAGTGCATTGTCTAAAACAGCACTTCAACCCGAAACCCATCGCGAGCGCCTGAGCTTTCACGTTGAGACGTGGGTCTGCTCGCTCGACTTCGAGACTTACCGACTCTGGAACAAGCAGAAGGCCGGTCGCGCCGGATTGCGTGGTGCCTCCAGTGTGGCCTAACACATCGCTCGAGCGGACGGCACAAACAGAGCAGCCCGACCGGATCAAAAGTTGGGCATTTCTGTAAACTTCTCAGTCGACGGGCCTCGAACGATGAGCGCCCGTTTTGTTGAAATCGCTACCGCTCTGGACCACCTCGGGCCATGGAGGTTTCCAAGCGTATTCTATTTCTGCGATGCTATCACTTTGTCCTGCTCGTCCCAATAAAGAGGCCAAGATGAGCGCACTACCTTCTCCAGTTCCATGCCTGGCGTGCCGATCAGCCTTTCAGCAAGTTCCGGGGCCAGTAGGGTCAGTGCACATGAGTTTCGTTGTTGCAGAAGTTGATCGTGGTCAGTTTCGAAACAATGGAGGTCGTGCGTGCCTCACCTTGCCTAGGTCGGAGTCGATAGAGGTCGCGGCTGCCGAGGATGTCGTCACACCACGAGCCCATAGGCAAGTGTGACCCGCATTTACGCTTGAACACTTCAACTATCCTTGTACAATCGCTTCATGAAAAAGAGCACCGCCACCGCAATATTCGAATCACTCTCGTCTGGCATAAGGCTCGACGTGTACCGGCTTCTTGTCAACAAGGGTGCCGAGGGCATGGTCGCGGGCGAAATCGCTTCAACGCTCAATATCCCGCCCACCAATATGTCCTTCCATCTCAAGGCGTTGACCCAAGCCGAGATGGTCAGCGTCACACAGGAAGGTCGCTTCCAGCGCTATCGAGCCAATATGCCGTTGATGCTGGACCTTATCGCCTACCTGACTGAAGAGTGCTGCGGCGGCCATCCCGAGCAATGCGCGGGCCTGCCTCCAACCTCCTGCTCTGCCGCCGCCGCGGCGACGCCAAGGGCCTGCTGTAGCCCCACCAATTCTGAAGAAACCATGCAAGGAAGTTCTGTATGAGCACCGCCTCACCGATTGGCTTTTTTGAGCGCTACCTGTCCCTGTGGGTCGCGTTGTGCATCGCGGCGGGCATTAGTCTGGGCAGCTGGCTGCCGGGGGTATTTCGAACGTTGGCTGGCTTGGAATATGGTTCCGTCAACTTCATCGTGGCGGTACTGATTTGGTTCATGGTCTATCCGATGATGGTGTCGGTGGATTTTTCCAGCCTCAAGCGCATTCACGAACGCCCTAAAGGGTTGATCATCACGCTGGCGGTGAATTGGCTGATCAAGCCGTTCACGATGGCGGGGCTTGGCGTGCTGTTCTTTCATTACTTCTTCATTGACCTGATCGATCCTGCCAACGCCAGTCAGTACATCGCAGGCCTGATCCTGCTGGGTGCGGCTCCTTGTACCGCCATGGTGTTTGTCTGGTCGCAACTTACCCGGGGTGACGCCACCTACACGCTGGCACAGGTCGCTCTTAATGACGTGATCATGATTTTCGCCTTTGCGCCGCTGGTGGCCTTGTTACTGGGCGTGACCGACATCCAAGTGCCTTGGGCGACATTGATCCTCTCTGTCGGGTTGTACGTGCTGATCCCTTTGATCGCCGGGGTCATCACCCGCATGCAACTCAGTCGCAATGCGGCCAATCCCGCGCAAGCCGACCTCGCAGTGTCCCGCTTCAACGCCCGCATCAAGCCCCTGTCGATCCTTGGCCTGTTAGGTACGGTGGTGCTGCTGTTTGGTTTTCAAGGGCAAATCATTCTTGATCAGCCCTTGCTGATTGCACTGATTGCAGTGCCGCTGTTGATCCAGTCCTACGGCATTTTTGCAATCGCCTATGCGGCAGCAAAAATTTGGAAAGTACCGTTCAACGTGGCAGCGCCTTGCGCCTTGATCGGCACTTCCAACTTTTTTGAGCTGGCGGTGGCTGTGGCCATCGGGCTGTTCGGCCTAAATTCGGGTGCGGCGCTGGTCACTGTCGTGGGCGTATTGGTGGAAGTGCCTGTAATGCTTTCACTGGTGGCCTTTGCCAACCGCACTCAGGGCTGGTTCCCGGCTGCAGCAGCCCAAGCTGCCAGCTGCCAGCCACGAGTAAGCCAACTAAAAGGTGAATCCCGAATCTGACACCCTACCGGCTCGCACCGAAATTTTCTGGATCAACGGCTTGCAGCCTTCGAGCGTCAGCAGCAGGCCGACGCCCAGGCCGCCGGCCAACAGCATATCGTTCCGGGTGATCGACCCGAATCCCAGTAATTCCTGCGCCGCCGGCAGGAATAGGATAAGCGCGGTTACGCCCGCCACCGCCATGGCAACATAAGCGAACGCCGCGTTCCTGCGGGTGAAAGCGTTGCTTAGTGATGCCGAGAACGAGCGGTTGACCAGGATCAGCGCCACGATCTGGGCAATCAGTGCGAAAAACATCAGTGCACGCACTTGGATGTCCGGCATTCCTGACCAGGTTTTGATAAAAAAGACGGCAGCCAGCATGGCGAAGGCAACGCCGCCTTGCATGAGACTCCAGACGACCATAGGGATCGAAAACATGCGTTCGGCCGGATCACGCGGCGGTCGCTCCATGACATTGTCCTCCGCGCGCTCGGCCTCGAATACCAGCGAACAGACCGGATCGATCACCATTTGAAGCAAGGCAATATGGATCGGACCCAGAAGGATAGGAAAGCCAAAGAATAATGGTAGAAGCGCCAGTCCGGCAATCGGCACATGGACCGCGAAGATGAAAGCCATGGACTTGCGGATATTGTCGTAGATCCGCCGGCCCAAGCGAACGGACTTGACGATGGATCCGAAATCATCGTCAAGCAGGACCATGGCGGAAGCTTCGCGCGCCACGTCGGTTCCGCGCCTGCCCATGGCGACGCCGATATGTGCCGCCTTGAGCGACGGCGCATCGTTGACGCCATCGCCGGTCATTGCAACGATTTCACCCCGTGCCTTGAATGCCTGAACGATACGCAGCTTCTGTTCCGGCATGATCCGTGCAAAGACCGTGACGGTCTTCAGGCGTTGAACAAGTTGTTCGTCGTCTAGCGTTTCCAGATCGGTACCGGTCAATACGTCGCCATCGGGGATGCCTGCCTGCGTGGCGATCGATCGTGCCGTTGCCGCATGATCCCCCGTAACCATCACGACGCGAATGCCGGCTCGCCGGCATTCGGCGATGGCACCCGGTACGCTGGCTCGCAGCGGGTCGGCCAGCCCGACCAGGCCCGCCAGCGCATAGGCATAGCCGCGCTGAGATTCCGCCCAATTGCGATCAGGAGCCGTGGCCGTCGCGACTGCCAATACCCGGATGCCGCGCGTGGCCATTTCCTCGACCGCAGCCATCAGTCGCGCGGTTTCATCCGGCGAAAGACGGCACATACCCGCTATCGCTTCCGGCGCGCCTTTGGCACAAATGTTCAATACCCCGCCGTCATCCCATATATTGGACATTGCCAATAGATCAGGGCGCAGCCCATAGGTGTGGATCGGTCTGCCACCGGCCACACCCGTTGCTGCGGCATTGCGCGCGCTGTGCAAGGCGATTTCCATGGGATCGGTCGGCTCGACGGCGCTGGCCAGAGCCGCTGTTTCGATCAGGCCACGACCGTTGCCGGAGACGGGCCCTGCCACGCCATCCAGAGCCACTTTCTCACCCGATGAAAGCCAGACTTCCGCAAGCGCCATGCGGTTTTCGGTGAG
>CAZONP010000168.1:0-5776 GCA_964581155.1 uncultured Candidimonas sp.
GGCGACATGCTTTATCTGCCGCCACACTTGGCGCATGAAGGCGTCGCGCTGGGCGACTGTATGACCTTTTCCGTTGGCTTTCGCGCACCGACCCTGGCTACGCTTGCCTGCGGCATGCTGGAATGTGCCAATGATCAAATCATGGCCAATCTGGGGGATATGAGCGGCATGTACGCTCACCCACCCATTCCCGGCCCCCGATTGTCGGCCATCTTCCAGGATCCCGGCACGCCCGCAACGGTCCACCCCGCCGCGCTCCCCGACAGCCTTGTCAAAGCCACACGCAAGGCCATTGAAAAAATCGACTTCAATGATGATTTGGCGACCCGGTTTTTAGGCCAGTGGCTTACCGATTTATCACCCAACGCGTTTTTCGAGCCCAGCGGCGAACATCTTGATCTTCGCATGGAGATGCCGGCCGATGGCCGGCTGGTGCTGGATCGTTGCACGCGCTTGATGTACCGCGACAAGTCCTTGTTCATCAACGGCGAAGTAGGAGCGGTCCCGGCATCGTCGCGCTTGCGCCACTTGGCGGATCGCCGTGAACTTGCGTGCAACGGCCCTGAAGTTGCCCAACTGAAGAAAAAAGAACTACGAGTCCTGAACGAATGGCTGCAGGACGGCTGGATACACCACATACCCGCCTGAATGGGAAATGCCCCGGGTTTACCACTCCGGGGCATTTTTTTGCTTCACCTGGCGCCTTGGCCTGGCGCCGTGGCCTGACGCTTACTTGCCGCCCATGTGCGTCGACAAGACCGTTATGATGCGTTTTGCCGTATCGGTATTCTGGACCTGACCGTTCTGATCAAGAACCGTGACCAGCGAACTGCCACCCTGCTCGGCCACGTGTATGCGGTACGGCACTGCCTCGGCCGTATTCTTCGAGCCGAACAAACGTCCAATAATGTTCTGCTGTTCGATTTTCTCGCCCGTATCGCTATCCAGGTAACGAATGAAGTAATCGCCGGCGGAACGGTCGCGATCTTCGACGGCAAAGCCGGCCGAATCGATGGCCACGCCGACACGACGCCATGCGCGGTCGAAAGGCTCGTTTACGGTCAATGCAGCCTCGCCCTGGGGCGCTGCGGTGATCTGTGGGAGTTCCGAGTCTTTCTCTGCCTGGGCAACCATGGCCTGCGCATTCTTGACGTCTGTACCCAGGAACACCATTAAGCGCGCCAGCATGGCGGCATTCAGGCCCGGATCTTCCTTGCCGAAGACCCACTTGAATGCCGCGCCGTCCGACGTGGGCGTTTCCACCATTTGCTGATGGCTGATATAGACTTCGGTTTTGCCATTGACACGCTCGACGCGGGTGCGGAAACGTTCGCGTTCGCCGCTGTCGAACACCTGGTCGATGATGCCGCCCAATGCGCTGCGGATCCAACCCTCGGGAATCTTGGCGCGGTTTTCGGCCCAGTCGGTTTCCATCAGCCCCGCTTTTGGATCTTGCGAATGCAGTGTGAAGCCTTGCTCGCTCCAGAACTCGACGACGCGGGGATAAATGGCTTCAGCGGGCTGGTCGACTGTCAACCAGCGGATGTCGCCGTCGCGCATGACGGAAATGCCCGCTGTGGCGGGCAGGATCTTGTCGCCTGGCCCTGCGGCTTGCTGCGCTTGCTGGGTCTGCGCGTATTCGCTGAACGTGGCCGTACCCTCGGGCGCGCGGAAACGCGCGTCGGAATTTGCCTGGGTAAGATCGGGGGGTATGCTTAACGGATCCCCCGCGACGGTGCTTTTGTAATCGACGGACTCTTCGCTGCCGGTCAACTGGCTCAAGGTGGAGCAGCCAGACAGCAGTAATACGCCCAAGCCAAGCGTCATGCCGGCAAAGCGTTGATTCATACGCATATTTATCATTTAAATAAGGCCCACTTCTTTTAACGAGTTGCGCACCACTGCGTGATACTGCTCGCTCAGGGAGGTTAATGGTAAGCGATAGCCCAGTTTCGATAAGCCAAGTTCAGCAACGGCCCATTTAACAGGAATCGGGTTGGATTCAACAAAAAGCACTTTGTTCAATGTTGCAAGGCGTGTATTCAGTTGACGGGTCAGCATGAGGTCACCATTGAGTGCCGCCATGCACATTTGGTGCATAAGCTTGGGCGCCACGTTGGCGGTTACCGAGATATTACCCCGCCCACCCAGCAGGATAAGTGCGGCGGCGGTGGCATCGTCGCCACTGAATACTTGAAATTGCGCGGGTACGTCGCGCAATAGCGAAGCGACGCGCCCGATGTCTCCGGTGGCATCTTTCACGCCAATAATGCCCGGCACCTGTGCCAGACGCACGATGGTATCGTTGGCCATATCGGCCACTGTACGGCCCGGCACGTTATATAGAATGCTGGGAAGATCGACTGCTTCCGCGATGGTGCGAAAATGCTGGTATAGACCTTCCTGGGTCGGTTTATTGTAGTAGGGGACGACAGACAAGCCCGCTTGCGCGCCTACTTTCGAGGCGTGCCGGCATAGGTCGATGGCTTCTGTTGTTGAATTGCCGCCCACACCCGCAATGACGGGCATGCGTCCGGCGGAGTGTTCCACCGCCACGCGTATCAGTTCAGCGTGCTCGTCGACATCTACAGTTGGAGACTCGCCCGACGTTCCGACCACCACCAGGGCATCGGTGCCTTCGCCGGCATGCCAGTCGATCAATTTTCGGAATGCGTCGAAATCCAGGCTGCCATCGGGATGCATGGGAGTGACCAGGGCGACCATGCTGCCCTGAAACGTTGGAATCGCAGAATCCGTGCTTGCCATAATAGGAATGATCTCCTCGAACTCACCTGACCGGTGAACTTGCCTTAATTAGTTCGCAAGTTTACCGGATAAGCACAATAAATTATAAGAACCAGCTAACAATTAACTGACCAAAGGCCAACAAGGGTTGCAGCAACAGCCACAAAACGCCTGTGAGCATAAGGACGATCAGGATAAGCAAGCCATAGGGTTCGATTTTCGAATATTGCCATGCCATGCGATCCGGAAGCAGGCTGAAGACAATACGGCCGCCGTCCAGCGGAGGCAGCGGCAGCAGGTTTAACGCCATCAGGATCAAATTGACCTGGATTCCGGCAATCGTCATTTGCAGCCAGAAGTTCCCAGGTTCCGTGCCGGTTTCGGCCAACACCCGCAAACCCAGCGCCCAAATGATGGCCATAACTATATTGGAGGCCGGGCCAGCCAAAGCCACCCACAACATGTCGCGCTTGGGACGGCGCAAGCGGCTCCAGTCGACCGGCACAGGTTTGGCCCAGCCGAAAAGCAGGCCGCCTCCCCCCAACATCTTTGTGCTGAACAACAGGAAGAGCGGCACGATGATGGTTCCGACGAGGTCAATGTGCCGGATGGGATTCAGGCTGATGCGGCCGGCTTGCCAGGCGGTGGGGTCGCCGAACATGCGCGCGACGTAACCGTGCGCGGCCTCGTGCAGCGTAATGCCGAAGAGCACCGGTATTGCATATATGGTGATGGTTTGTATCAGGGATTCCATGACGGCGGGCTCGTGCTAGTCGAGCCCGAGCGCGGAAAGATCGCCCTGCCCGCGTCGTATGATTTCCGGGGAGGCTCCCGTCAGGTCAATAACCGTGGTGGGCGACAGCGGGCAGGCGCCGCCGTCAATGACCGCTGAAAGCTGATTGGCGTAGCGTTCAAAGATAATCTGTGCATCGTTGAGAGGCTCTTCTTCGCCTTCAGGGATCAGCGTGGTGGACATCAGGGGGGACCCTGCGGCCTCGATCAAGTCCAGCGTTACACGGTGGTTCGGAACCCGTATGCCTATCGTCTTGCGTGATGCATGCGAGACACGTCTGGGCACTTCTTTGGTAGCCTCGAGAATGAACGTCCATGGGCCGGGCGTGGCCATCTTCAGAAATCGATACTGCTTATTGTCGACGCGCGCGAAATGGCCGATCTCGGTAAGGTCGCGGCACAGCAACGTAAGGTGATGGCGATCGTCCAGGCCCCGCAGACGGCGCAGCGCCTCGGCCGCAGTTTTGTCGTCCAGTCTTGCCACTACGGCATAGCTGGAGTCAGTCGGTACAGCTACCAAGCCACCATCGGCGAGCAATTGACCTGCTTGCTTCAGGAGACGTGCCTGGGGATTTTCGGGGTGGACAACGAAGAATTGAGCCATTACGTATCCTAACATTCTTGGGAAAAAGAACTACAGCACTCTTATACCCCAACAGTGGGCGGCGCGCACAGCAAAATGCCGACCCGCCCCCACTGCTACGAGCGGGGGCCGAATCGGCATGCTGCACTAGCGTAAATATTTACTGCCAGGCGCTATTGCGAACGAAAACCGGTACCAGGGTTTTGATCGAGCGGCGACTCGATGGGCGCGCTGCCCTGCGGCATCGTGCCCCCGGACGGTGTGGCCGGCTCGTAACCGCCGGAAGGCGTCGCTGGCTCGTAACCGCCGGATGAAGGCATATTGCTTGACGGCATTTGCTGCGAGGGCATTGTATCGGTTGGCGACACCGCCCCAGGCATCTGCGAGCCCGTCGAACCCGTGGCCTGATCGGCCGGTATTTCAGTCTCAGTAATCTCCAACTTTGGCTGGATGTCGATCTTCTGCGCCTCTATCCATGCCCGGTGCGCCGCATCGTCGCGCGCCTGAACATTGACAAACGGAGTGACCAGCAAGGCCGAGATCAAGAGAGTTTTATGCAATGTTTTCATGGTTGCCGGATCCTTGTTGTGGTTTACCGAAACTTAATCGTAGAGGAATGTCGGCCCGCCGCAAGTACGAAAAGTTTCAACACGTCACAAGGACCTGCAGTGGTAACTCGTCGTTTCCACTGCAGCCCCTCGCTGTATTGTCAACGAGACGGCTTTGCGGTTTCATGCTAGAATTCCGTTCTCTTCTGAGAGGCAAGCCTTGCAGGTTTGTTGTATACTTTTCAGTCGAAGTTGTTACACAGTGGTGGCCGTAGCTCAGTTGGTAGAGTCCCGGATTGTGATTCCGGTTGTCGTGGGTTCGAGCCCCATCGGTCACCCCAAAAGCTTAATAGAATCAACGAGTTCGAGAAACGTCATTTTCCATAATGTGAAAATTAGAACGAGAATCCGAACTCTAGAACGAACCGGCACCTTCGCTTAATCGCGTTGGTGCTTTTTTGCGCTTCGGTTCGATCATGCCCGTTTAGGGTTTGCGCGCGCACTCTATCGAAACTCGCCCCCCAACTTTATGCAATCAAAGTCGGCCTTGTTAGCCAGCTTGACGCCATCGCCATTTCCGACTGGACGCGCCCAGGCGAACGCGTTTATATCGCGGCGGGTTTTCAGGTTAACTACCGCATCAGCACCAATGCTTCGCGCCTCCTTGCCCATCACAGCCAGCACTTCCTCCATGCTGCCGTAGGTCTTTTTGCCTCCACGAACTTCGCCAATGACTGTATGCTCGACGCCAGCCGGTAGCGGAGATTTAAGCAGGCATACCGGCTCAGTGTGCGCCGGGAATTTATCCTGCCCTCTTACCATTTTCGTGCTTGAGTTTGCGGCGCAACCGGCGAGGAACAAGACTGCCAGAATTGATATTCGGATTCTCATTGCTATTTCTAATTATTTCGAGCTTGCATGATAACGTAACAATCTATTTCCCGGCAGCGGCATTTAACCGCACACCCTCAGCACTGTCTCGTTATGCTCTCGAATCTGGCGCTTAATCCCGAGCGGCGTAAGGCTGGTTTCGCTTCTATCCCATAACGCCTCGCTGCCACCATCAAGCGCTCGCCCCACATAAGCGACTTGCGCAATTCCGCTGCCG
>CAZONP010000169.1:0-4756 GCA_964581155.1 uncultured Candidimonas sp.
TGGCCTTGTCTTCTTCGCCGCGTTCTACGATGAGGTCGTAGGTGTCGCGGCTGGCAATGATTTCCTGTGCGCCGTAGGCCGAGGCGCCCAGCACGCGCACGGCATGGTAGTGCGACAGCAGGATGTACTTGATGGGCTTGTCGGTGACTTCCTTGACGCGGCGGATGACATCCTGGGCCATGACGGGCGTTGCCTGGGTGTCGATGACCATGACGGCGTCGTCGCCGATGATGATGCCGGTGTTCGGGTCGCCTTCGGCCGTATAGGCGTAGGCATTGTCCGACAACTTTTCGAAGGAAACGACCTTGTCTTCAAGATCGGCGTGAGAGGCAAACTTTTTGGTCATGAGGGTGTATCTCCATTCTGTTGGCAAAAATATATCGCACTATTCGTTTATATGCAATCAATTCGTTATAAACGAATGACCGGCTATTGACGTTGGCATTTGGGACAGTAATAAGTGGCGCGCTGCCCCTGGACAATGCGCCTTATTGGGGTCGCGCATACGACGCAGGGCTGGTTCTGTTTCTCGTACACGGCCGCGTGCATCTCAAAATAGGCACCCGGCGCGCCTGTGGCATTCACGTAGTCGCGCAGGGAGCTGCCGCCGGAGGCCAGTGCCTCGTTCAGCGTCTGAACGAGCGCCGGCACAAGTCGGCGGCAACGCGCCAAGCTAAGGCTGCCGGCGGCCGCGCGGGGGTTGATGCGTGCACGGAACAAGGCCTCCGATGCATATATGTTGCCGGCGCCGACCACAATGTTTCCGGCCAGCAGCGCCTGCTTGATCGATAAGGTCTTGCCCTGAAGCTTCTGATGCAAGTAGTGCGCAGTAAACAAGGGATCGAACGGTTCGATGCCCAGTTTTCCTAACAATATATGGCGCCCCACAGGTCCGTCTTGCGCGTCGTGCCACAGGATGGCGCCGAAGCGGCGGGGATCGTGCAGCAAAAAGCGTGCGTGGTCGAAAATCCATTCGGCGTGATCGTGCTTGCGGCGTGGTTCGTCGGGGGCGACGCGGCGCAAGGATCCGGACATGCCCAGGTGGATGATCTGCGTGCCGTGCGCGAAGTTGATCAGCAGATACTTGCCCCGCCGTTCACAGCTCACGACTTTCCGGCCGGACACCATTTCGCCCAGGCTGGCCGGGACGGGCCAGCGCATGCGGGACTCATGTACGACAAACCGCCTTAATATATGGTCAGGCATAATCGTCGCTATTCCACGACGCGTCGTCTCGACTTCTGGCAGCTCAGGCATAAGTGGGTGATAACATCCTTAAATCCGTGTGTCTTATTTTGCCAACTGACGCTTTAGTCCAGGCGCAGCGGCGATGGTTCTCTTTAATGAAACGTTCAATATTCGTGCTGCTGGCGGCCATCGCGCCGGTTTTCCTGCAGTGGTCCACTTCGGCGAACGCCGCCACAGTCGAAAAACCTCGCGAGCAAATCGAGCAGATTCGGCTGCGGCCCGGCGAATTGCCCGCCGTCAAGCTTACCGCCGATATCCTGTACCGGCTACTCGCCTCGGAGATCGCCGCACAGCGCGGCCGCTACGATATGGCAAGCCAGACGTTGCTCGACCTGGCTCATGAAACGTCCGATGCGCGTCTTGCAAAACGTGCGTTTCAACTTTCCATGGCTGATCGGGACCTGCCCCGGGCCCTGAACGCCGCTAAAGCATGGGCATTGCTGGCGCCGGGCGATCCCGAGGCAATGGCGGCGTCGCTGGCATTGGCCGCGTCCAATGGCCAGACCGCCGGCTTGGCCTCTGCCATCCGGTCGCGCATTGAAAAGGCGGAAAACAAAGAGCAGGCGGTGGTGCAGGCATCCGCTATCGTCAGCAAGATGGCCGACAAGCGCCTGGCCCTCGAGGTATTTGAAAAGTCCTTGCCGCCCGGCGTGGACTCGCTATCTGTTACGCACCTGGCCTTGGCCGATGCCGCGTGGGCGGCCTCTGATCCGGCTCGCGCCTTGCGCGAAGCGCGCAGGGCGCTTGCGCTGGACCCGGCGTCGGAAGTCGCGGCGCAGCGGGTGCTGGAATACGGCCTGAATGTCGATTCCGTGGCCGCCATCACCGAAACGCGCGACTATATCAAAACGCATCCCGACAGCCGCAAGCTGCAACTCATGCTCGTCAATCGACTGGTTGAGCGTCATGAATTCACCCAGGCGCTAACCCAGGTCGAATCCATGCGGCAGCGTTCGCCCGAAGACTTCGACCTCCTCTACACCCAGGCCGAAGTCCATATGCGCGCGGGCAACTACCCTCAGGCGCAGGCCTTGCTCGAGGAATACATCAATGTCCAGATGCAGCGCCGTAAGTCCATCAACGACAAGGCCAGCAATGCCATCGCCGATGCGTCCGATGCCCGGCTGCTCATGGTACAGATTGCCGAAAAGCAGAACCGCCTCGACGACGCCATTGCGCAGCTGGATCTCATCGACGACGTCTCGCTGCGCTTCCAGGCGCAGATTCACAAGGCCGTGTTGCAGGCCCGCCAAGGCAGGCTCGCGCAGGCCAAGTCCACGATAGAGGCGCTCAAGCCCCAGCAACACCACCAGCGCACAGTGGCCGCGCTGACCCTCGCCGGAATTCACCGCGATGCGGGGCGTACGGACGACGCCGTCCAGATACTGCGCGACGCCGATGCCGCAATGCCCGATACGGCGGAAATTAAATATGACCTTGCCATGCTTTACGAGCGTCAAGGCAAGTACGACGAGTTCGAAGCCTTGTTGCGCCGCGTGATCGAACTCGATCCGGGCAACGCCAACGCCTACAATTCCCTGGGCTACACCTATGCGGATCGAAATGTTCGGCTGGACGAAGCGCAGCAATTGCTCGAGCGCGCGCTGGAACTGGACCCGGCCAATGCCTATATTCTGGACAGCGTGGGCTGGTACTTATATCGCACGGGCGATTACGAAGCCGCGCTGGAATATTTACAGCGCTCTTACGAGCAATTGCCCACCGCCGATGTGGCGGCGCATGTCGGTGAAGTTCTATGGACCATGGGTCGCAAAGACGAGGCGCTGAACACTTGGCGTGCCGGCTACGGAAAGGACCCGGCCAATGAAACCCTGGTCAAGACGTTGAAACGCCTGGGAGTAAGGTTGCAATGAAACAAAACTGGATCACACGCGCGCGGCTTTGGTGTTGCTCGGGCGTGGCCGCGCTGTTGCTCGGTGCCTGCGCCACTCCGCCGCCGATTGCTGGTGACGGGAGCCCCGCGTTCGATCGCAGCGGCCGTTTTGCGCTGAACGTGCAGTACTTCAACGGCAAACAAGAGGCCGTTCAGGGCGGCTTCGCCTGGCATGACGCCGGGCGCATGCTCGAACTGGATTTGGCCAATCCGTTGGGCAACACACTGGCTCGGGTGCAAGTCGTGCCGGGCCACGCCACGCTCACGCGCAGCAATGGCGAAACCGAACGGGCGACGCACGCCGACGCATTGGTTGAAAAGGTCTTGGGCAGTCCCATACCGGTCGAAGGCCTGCGGGACTGGTTGCAAGGGCGCACCGGTGCCGACCGGGTCGCCAATCTCGAAAAAAACAGTGCCGGCCAGCCGATTTCGTTCACTCAGAACGGCTGGCGCGTGCAGTTGTCGCGCTACGACGGGCTTGGCCCCACGCTGCTACAAATGAACCGCAACGACGCCAACCGCAGCATCGGTGTGCGTCTGGTTACCGACCCGAGCTGAGCGCGGCGCATGGCTTTATACGATGTGCCGGCGCCGGCCAAGATCAATCTTTTCCTGCACGTCGTCGGACGTCGCGACGACGGCTACCATTTGCTGGAAACGGCGTTCCGCTTCATTGACCTTTGTGACATGCTGGACTTCGACGTGCGCCATGATGGCCGGATCGTGCGCGAAGATGGCGGCATGCCGGGGCTTGCTGCCGAAGACGACCTGGTCGTGCGCGCGGCGAAAGCCCTGCGGGATGCCACAGGAACCGCGTTGGGCGCCCAGATCCGTTATCGCAAAGTCATCCCGTCCGGCGGCGGACTGGGTGGCGGCTCCAGCGATGCGGCCACCACCCTGATTGCGTTGAACCGGTTATGGAACACGGGCCTGGATCGGGACTCCCTGATGCGCCTGGGCCTGTCGCTGGGCGCCGACGTACCCGTGTTCATATTCGGTCGCCCCGCATTTGCCCAGGGCGTGGGGGACATTCTGCGCCCGAGCGCCATGCCGGACCGTGCTTATCTTGTCGTTCAGCCGCCCCAAAACGTGCCCACCGCGGGGGTGTTTTCGTCGCCCGATTTGACAAGAGATTCTCCTTCGGTCAAAATGCTGGTCTTTACCGATTGGCACGCAAGTCATGCACCCAATAACGGCTTTGTACAAGCCGGGTTATTTGGCCGCAATGATCTTGAGTCAGTTGTTTTTGCCAAGTATCCTATTGTTGAACATACGGCCTCGTGGCTGGCACAGCAGGGGTTAACGGCCAGAATGTCTGGATCAGGCGCGTGTTTATTTGTCGAATTTGTAACGTTGGCGGAAGCGGTGACGTGTCGGCAGGAAATTATCGGTAAAATGCCAAGTCGTGAAAGCGGCAGCGCAACGGTCGTTCAAAACGCGTGGGCTTGCCCCGGGTTGTTTGATCATCCGTTACGACACTGGATTAGCAGTTGAATTGGGGAATCGCCAAGCTGGTTAAGGCACTGGATTTTGATTCCAGCATGCGAAGGTTCGAATCCTTCTTCCCCAGCCACTTTTTCAAGCTTGTAAGGCTTGTGCAGTTAACGTAAAGCT
>CAZONP010000169.1:4766-5772 GCA_964581155.1 uncultured Candidimonas sp.
CAGCCACTTTCTCAAGCCACACAGGCTTGCAGTCAACGTAAAGCTGTTGAGTCGGCCCCTGACGGCGGTGCTGGTCAACGGCTTTTTTGTTTAACGCAATGCCAACTTTAGCGTCCATCATGACACACGACAGATTCATGATTTTTACCGGCACAGCGAACACTCGCTTGGCGGTAGATGTTGCCAATCACCTAGACATGTCGCTGGGAAAAATGACGGTAGGTCGTTTTTCAGACGGCGAAGTCATGGTTGAAATCAATGAAAATGTGCGTGGCAAGGACGTTTTCGTATTGCAGCCCACGTGCGCGCCGACCAACGACAGCCTGATGGAAATCATGGTCATGGTCGATGCCTTGCGCCGTGCCTCGGCCGGCAAGATCACCGCCGCCATTCCTTACTTCGGCTACGCTCGGCAAGACCGCCGGCCGCGTTCCGCGCGGGTTTCAATTTCCGCCAAAGT
Organism: uncultured Candidimonas sp.; assembly: GCA_964581155.1. GTDB lineage: Bacteria > Pseudomonadota > Gammaproteobacteria > Burkholderiales > Burkholderiaceae_B > Pollutimonas. The sequence goes on from CAZONP010000169.1 coordinate 5,227, forward strand.
CGTGGCAAACATGTTGCAGGTCGTGGGTGTCGACCGCGTCATGACCATGGATCTGCATGCCGACCAAATCCAGGGCTTTTTCGATATTCCGGTCGACAACATTTACGCCGGTCCTATCTTGCTGGGCGACATCTGGCGCCGCAATTATCAGGATCTGGTGGTTGTTTCGCCCGATATCGGCGGTGTGGTGCGCGCCCGGGCCCTGGCCAAACAGCTGGAAGCCGACCTGGCCATTATCGACAAGCGCCGTCCACGCGCCAATGTGTCGGAAGTCATGAACATCATCGGCGAGGTCGATGGCCGCACCTGCATCATCATGGACGACATGGTCGACACGGCGGGCACGCTGTGCAAGGCGGCCCAGGCCCTGAAAGATCGCGGCGCTGTCACGGTATACGCGTATTGCACGCATCCGGTATTGTCGGGCGACGCCGTGCAGCGCATTACTGAATCGGAACTCGACGAACTCGTGGTCACCGACACAATCCCGCTTTCAGAAAAAGGGCGGGCCTGCAAGAAAATACGCCAATTGTCGTGCGCTTCGTT
>CAZONP010000170.1:0-5704 GCA_964581155.1 uncultured Candidimonas sp.
TCAAGCGCCGCTGAATTTTTTCACCCAGTGCGCCGTCGAGGCGTCGTGCGATGGGTCCAGAGGGGCCGTGCCGGAGAGTTCGGCGGCAATTCCCTTGGCCAGCACTTTACCGTATTCCACGCCCCATTGGTCGAAGGGGTTGATGCCCCATACCACGCCTTGCACGAACACCTTGTGCTCGTACAAGGCCAGCAGCGCGCCTAGCGTGTAAGGCGACAGTCGGGGCAGTACGATAAGATTCGATGGTCGACCGCCCGCATGAACGCGGTGCTTGGCCAGCCATTCGGATTTTTCCTGGGGAATGCCGGCCGCCAGGCATTCCTGCAGCGCGTCGTCGTAGGTCTTGCCGCGCAGCAAGGCTTCGCGCTGCGCCAGGCAATTGGCCAACAGGCTCTTATGGTGTTCGGGCCAGCCGTGGTCGGCCTGGCCGCAGACAATGAAGTCGACTGGCGCGCCGTCGCTGCCCTGGTGCAGCCACTGGAAGAAGGTATGTTGCGCGTCGGTGCCCGGCATGCCCCACACGGCCGGGCCGGTGGCCGCGCCCACGGCGTCGCCCGCCACGTTGACCGACTTGCCCAGCGATTCCATTTCCAACTGCTGGATGTAAGGCACCAGGTTGGCCAGGCGGAAATCGTAGGGGGCAATGTTCAGCGACCCGTAGCCCAGCACGCTGCGGTTCACGATGCCGGCGATGGCCATTTGTATGGGGGCATTTTGGGCGGTGGACGCCTGGGCAAAGTGGGTGTCCATGGCCGCTGCGCCGGCCTGCATGCCCGCCACCACGTCGGCGCTGACCGCCAGGGCCGTGGTCAGGCTGACGGCGGACCACATGGAGAATCGTCCGCCCACCCAGTCCCACAGGGAAAAGATATGCGTGTCTGGTATGCCCCATTCGCGGGCGGTGTCTGGCCTGGCCGTGATGGCGACCACTTGTTCGTAGGGGTTCTCGACGCCGGCGGCCCGCAGCCATTCCATGGCGCGTTGCCCGTTTTGCAGCGTTTCGGCGGTGGTGAACGACTTGGAAGCCAACACAATAAGCGTGTCGTGGGGGTCGAAACCGGACAGTCCGCCTTGGATGGCATGGCCGTCGATATTGGCCACAAAGTGCACGCGCCGCCAGGTGCCGGCATAGCCAAAGGCGCTGACAGCCAGGCGCACACCCCAGTCGCTGCCGCCGATGCCAATGTGAATGATGTTGCGCCAGCGGCGTTCCGAATCGGCCAGGCGCACGAATTCGTTAAGCCGTTGCCGTTCGGCGGCGACTTCATCGATGGGGGCGGGGGCGCGCAAGGCCGTGTGCCATGCGGCACGGTCTTCGGTAACGTTGGCAATACCGCCGGAAAAGAGACGGTTGCGCAGGTCGTTGAAGTGGCGCGCCGTTAGCAGCGCGTCTGTGGCGGCAAGCAGCGCCGGCGAGCTGGGCTGCGCGCTTAGGTCGACGGCAATTCCGGCCGCGTCGATCTGGCGCAGGCTGTTGAACTGTATGGGGGAATTCTTGGCGGCTTCTTCAAAAGCGGCCCATTGCGGCATGCCAGACAGGCTTGCGGGCGGATGATCGGTCACAAGCGCTCCTCTCAATGGCTATCAACGATGAATTGTAATGCCATTGAAGCGGAACGATATGCGACGTTTTCCGTGATTAACGGCGGCGTTGGCTAGGGGCGCCAGGTGCGCGGCCCGCTATATGGCGGAACGTGATGCGACCTTTGCTAAGGTCGTAAGGGGACATTTCCAGCGAGACCTTGTCGCCGGCCAAAATACGGATATGGTGCTTGCGCATTTTTCCGCCCGTGTAGGCGACGACCGGGTGGCCGTTGTCCAGCGTAACGCGAAAGCGGGAATCGGGCAGGACTTCGGTGACCAGGCCACCCATTTCAATCAGTTCTTCTTTAGCCATAAATTGTTCCTGTAAAAGTTGATAATCCTGTGTACCGGAGTCGCGCTGCGTATCGTCCGGCGGCCATAAGCGGCCTGACGCAGGTGTTATATATACGAATCTTGCGATTGCGAACCGAAGTTCGAAGAGTGCTGCGTTTCCGAAACGGAAACGTGTATTGAAAATGTCCAGGTGGCGTGCAAGAATGGGCGTTGCCGGTGCCTTGCTACCTGGTTGCGAACACATATTGACGGTTTGCGGCAACTACGCCTGCGTTTAGCAGGACAATGGTATCACGCAGCGGCCAAATATGCAAAAACTATAAATGAACGAAAAGAAACCTGAAGCCAACGTTAAAACCGCCTTGCGCGTGATCGAGATCATCGAGCTCTTTGCTCGCGAAGCCAGGCCGCTGGCCTTATCGGAACTGGCAAAACTACTGGGTGTGCCCGTGTCCAGTTGCCTGGCGCTGCTGCGTACCCTGTCCAGCTTGGGGTATTTGTACGAGGCGGGGCGCCGCCAGGGGTATTACCCCACCGGGCGCCTGCTGGCCATGGCGCAACGCATTTCCAAGGCGGATCCCATCCTGGAAAAAGTGCAGCCCAGCCTGGAAGAACTGCGCGACACCACGACGGAAACCGTGGTATTCGCCAAGCTGGACGTGAATAATCGGGTGTTGTACCTGGATGTCCTGGCGTCGCCGCATCCGATCAGCTACGTGGCGGTGGCGGGCGCGCAAAAAGACCTGCACGCCAATTCCCTGGGCAAGGCGTTGCTGTCCACGCTGGACGCGGCCGACCGCCATAAACTGCTGGCGCATCACCCCATGCCCGCCTACAACCCGCGCACGCTGGTTACGGTAGACGCCATTGAAGGCGACATACAAGATTCACTGAAACGCGGCTGGTTCGCCAACCTGGGTGAATCCATGCCCGACGTGGGCGCCATTGCGTGGCCCGTGAAAATCTCGGGCAACGACTACGCCATTTCCATTGCCGGCCCCTTATACCGCATTGAAAGCCATATCGAAGAGCACAGCAAAAAGCTGCGCGTGGCGTGCCGCTTCCTGGAACAGAATATTTAATACGACTTGGGTAGCCCCAATACCTTCTCCGCAATAAAACACATAATCAATTGCGGGCTGACCGGGGCAATGCGCGGAATAAAGCTCTCGCGCAAGTAGCGCTCTACATGGTATTCCTTGGCGTAGCCCATGCCGCCCAAGGTCAGGACTGCCGTCTGGCAGGCATTGAATGCCGCCTCGGCCGCCAAATATTTAGCCGTATTCGCGTATTCGCCGCAGGGCATGCCTTCGTCATACAAGTATGCTGCTTTCTGCACCATCAGGTCGGCCGCTTCCAGCTGCATCCAGGCTTGCGCCAGCGGGTGCTGTATGCCCTGGTTCTGGCCAATGGGTCGCCCAAACACCACGCGTTCGCCGGCATAGTCCACGGCACGGGCCAGCGCCGCACGGCCCAGGCCCACCGCTTCCGCGGCAATTAGGATGCGTTCCGGGTTCAGCCCGTGCAAAATGTACTGGAAGCCTTGACCCTCTTCGCCAATGCGGTCTTCCACCGGTATGCGCAGGCCGTCGATGAACAGCATGTTGGAATCGACCGCCTTGCGGCCCATTTTCTCGATCTCGCGAACCTCGATCGTGCTTCTGTCCAGGTCGGTGTAGAAAAGCGATAGCCCTTGGGTGGGCTTCTTCACATCGGACAAGGGCGTCGTGCGCGCCAGCAGCAGCATCTTTTCCGCCACCTGCGCCGTGGATATCCAGATCTTGCGGCCATGAACGACGTAATGGTCGCCCTCGCGCACCGCCCGGGTCGACAGCTTGGTGGTGTCCAGGCCGGCATCGGGTTCGGTCACCGCGAAACACGCCTTTTGCTCGCCACTGATGAGTGGGGGCAAGGCGCGTGCACGCTGTTCGGGCGAGCCAAACACCACCACGGGGTTCAAGCCGAAGATATTCATGTGGACGGCCGATGCACCCGAAAAGCCCGCGCCCGAGCGCGATATGGTGTGCATCATCAGGGCCGCTTCCGTCATACCCAGCCCCGAGCCCCCGTACTCCTCCGGCATGGCGATGCCCAGCCAGCCGGCTTGCGCCAAGTCGCGGTGGAACTCGTGCGGGTACACGCCGTCGCGGTCACGCGCCAGCCAGTATTCGTCGGGGTAGCGGCTGCACAAGGACTGCACGCCGTCGACCAGGGCCTGGCGTTCTTCGGTCAAAACAAAACTCACGATTTCTTCCTTTCGCTGCGGGGCATAGTCATGGCCGTGTCCACCAGTGCGTCAATGTCGGCCTGGGGAATCCCCGCCTCTTGTAGTATTTCCTGGGTGTGTTCGCCCAGGCGCGGCGCATTGCGCCGGATGCTGATGGGTGTGCGCGAATACGTCCCCACCGGGCCGGGAGAACGAATCGTCCCTTCGGTAGGATGCTGCAAGTCCTGGATGAGGCCGACTTTTTCCAGATGAGGATCGCGAATCAAGTCGTCGACGCTGTAGAGCGGCGCGGCCGGGATGTCGGCCTGTTCAAAGGCGTGCAGCCAGTGCTGGCTGGTGTTGGTGGCCAGCGTGTCGGACACGAAGTTATAGACCTCGTCGATGTGCTGCGCACGCGCGGTATGGGTGCTGAAGCGCCGGTCGTGCAACAAATCGGGTCGCTGGATGATTTCAAAAAAGCGCGACCAGTGCTTGTCGTTATAGATCAGCACGCTGACGTAGCCATTGGAGGTCGCGTAGGGCCGGCGGTACGAGACCAGCAGCCGCGCATAGCCGGTCGGCCCGGCAGGCGGCGTAAAGGTCTCGCCGCCCAGGTGGTCGCCCAGCACCAGTTGTGCCATGGCCTCGAACATGGGTACTTCAATTTCCTGGCCCTGGCCGGAACTGCGCGCCTGGATGACGCCCGCCAGAATGGCGATGGCCGCCTGCATGCCCACGGCGCGGTCCGCCAGCGTTAGCGGCGCATAGCGCGGAACATCGCCCGAATTTTGATGGTAGAGCGACGGGATGGCCGTCATGCCCTGGATCAAGTCGTCGTACGCGGGCTTGCCCGCATACGGCCCGCCGCTGCCGAAGCCATACGCCCCCACGTAAACCAGCTTGGGGTTGACCTGGGCCACGTCGGCGTAGCTTAGGCCCAACCGCGCCATGGCCTGCGGCCTAACGTTATAGAGCAATACATCCACCGTCTTGGCCAGGTCCAGGCAGGCCTGGCGGCCTTGCGGCGTTTTCAGGTCCAGCACGATGGACCGCTTATTGCGGTTCAAGTGCAGGTAAATGGCGCCCATGCCGGGGTTGCGCATGGGGCCGACGGCCCGCATGTTGTCGCCGGCAGGCGGTTCCAACTTGATCACGTCGGCGCCCAAGTCACCCAGGATTTGGGTGGCATACGGCCCCATGACGACGGAGCTCAAGTCCAGGATGCGAATGCCGTCCAACGGGCCGGCGCAAGTGGGGGTCGTCACGGCTGTACTCATTTAGGCGCCAGGTTGGCGTCCTTGATCAGTTTGCCCCACAAGGCATACTGTTCTTTGACAAACTGGGCGAAGTCTTCCGGCGTGCCGCTGAAGGCGTCGAAGCCCAGTTGCGCCAGCTTTTCCTTGATCTGGGGATCGTTGACGGTCTTGTTGATGGCGGCGTTCAGGACCTTCACGATTTCCGGGTCCATGCCTGCGGGGCCGAAATAGCCGTTCCAGGAATTGATGTCGAAGTCCGGCACGCCGGCTTCTTCCATGGAAGGCAGTTCAGGCACCAATTCACTGCGCTTGGCGGTGGAAACCGCCATGGCATGCAGTCGACCGGAGGTCACGAAAGGCATGC
>CAZONP010000171.1:0-5687 GCA_964581155.1 uncultured Candidimonas sp.
CGTCCACATATGCGCCGATATTCACGTAAGACGGCATCAGCACCACATTTTTTCCGATGAAGCTGCCTTTGCGGGCCACAGCGGGCGGAACAACGCGAAAGCCGCCCTGCGCGAAGTCGTTGGCATCGTAGTCTTCAAATTTGGTTGCTACTTTATCGAAGAATTGAAGTGGGCCTTGGCCTGCTGGTTTATTTTCCGCAAGCCGGAAGGATAATAGGACGGCTTTCTTGATCCATTGATTGACTACCCAATTCGGACCCTGTTTTTCGGCGACCCGCAGGCGGCCGGTGTCGAGGCCCGCCAGTGTTGCCTGGACCGCCGCGTGTATTTCGCCATGGCCGGAGGTAGGGGACAATTCCGTGCGGATGTCCCATGCGGCTTCAATAGTGGTCTGTAGCTGAGTAGTCATATGTTTGCCTTTCAAGGCTGTTTGTATGCGTTGGAATCCAGAAAGCCGGCCATGCGCCGGGCCGCGTCCACACATTGTTCAAGGGGAGCGACCAGCGCAAGACGTATGCGGTTGGCGCCAGGGTTCACGCCATGCGCTTCGCGTCCCAGAAAGCTGCCTGGCAATGCCGTGACGGCAGTGGCTGCGTACAGATCGCGCACGAAGGCGGTGTCTTCGTAAGGCGTTTTGGCCCATAGATAAAACGAGGCATCGGGGCGGCCAACATCAAGCACGGGGCGCAGAATTGGAAGGACGGCATCGAATTTTGCTCGATATAAGGCGCGGTTTTCCTCGACATGGATTTCGTCGTTCCATGCCGCCAGGCTTGCCGCCGACACAACCGGGCTGATCGCGCTGCCGTGATAGGTGCGATACAAAAGGAATTGGCCGATAAGCCGGGCGTCGCCCGCGACAAAGCCCGAGCGCAGGCCGGGCACATTGGAACGCTTGGATAAACTGGAAAAACACACCAGGTTTCGGTAATCGGAGCGGCCCAACAGGCTTGCGGCTTGCATGCCACCCAGGGGCTTGGCGTCCTCGTCGAAGTAAATTTCCGAGTAACACTCGTCCGAAGCGATGACAAAATTGAATTCATCGGACAAGGCAAAAAGCCGTTGCCATTCTTCAAGGCCCATGACGTTGCCGGCTGGATTTCCCGGCGAACACACGAACAACAGTTGCGTGCGCCGCCACACGTCGGCCGGCACCGTATCCCAGTCGTAGCCGAAATTCAGGCGCGGGTCCGCATTGATGAACCACGGCTGGGCGCCGGCCAGAAGCGCCGCGCCTTCGTAGATCTGATAAAACGGATTGGGGCATACGACCAACGCATCCGCATTTGGCTCGATGATGGTCTGTGCGAAGGCAAACAGCGCTTCGCGCGACCCCAGGGCGGGGAGCAGCTGAGTTTCGGGATCGGGGCGCGCAATGTCATAGCGCCGCGCAATCCAGTCGGCGATTCCATTGCGCAATGCGCCATCGCCTTTGGTCGGCGGATAGACCGACAAGCCATCCATGGCATTGCGCATGGCGGCGACGATTAAGGGTGGGGTTGGGTGCTTGGGCTCACCAATCGAAAGATTGATTGGGACCAAGTCGCTGCGTGGCTTGGGGGCCAGCGCAAGAAGTTGCCTAAGCTTCTCGAAGGGATAGGGGTGCAAGGCACGTAATCGAGGGTTCATGGGCGGCGCAACGTAGATAATCTGACAGGCGCTTGGCAGGCCTGGATTATCGGGTCAGTGGCTGCAAAGAACCAAAAAAAAAGATGGTGCGAACGGAGAGACTCGAACTCTCACACCTCTCGGCGCCAGAACCTAAATCTGGTGCGTCTACCAATTCCGCCACGTTCGCATGTAAGGCAAGCCGGCTAGTATAGCGGGTAGGCGTTTGCCACGCAAGCCAAGGAAGGATTTCAGCCTTAAATAATGCCTTGTCTTGCCCATTCGGCTTGTGTCGCTTCGTCGATTCCCAGCCTGCCAAGGACTGCGGCGGTATCCTGGCCCAGCCTGGGTGCCTTGCGCTCGACACCTCCGGGTGTTGCGCTGAGCTTGGGCACAATCCCCGGGAGCTTGACTGGGGTGCCGTCATCGAGCCGGCTATCCAGGATCATGTTGCGCGCCTGATAGTGCGGATCCGCGCATATGTCGGCAATATCGTAAATGCGTCCGGCCGGGATGCGTGCGTCGTGCAGGGCCGCCAGGACGTCCTCGAGCGTGTGGGCGCTTGTCCAGTCCTGAATCGCCGCATCGATGGTGGCGGCATGGGCGGCGCGCCCGTCGTTGTGCGCATAGGCCGGATTTTCACCCATCTCCGGCTTGCCGATGACGGCGGCAAGGCGTTTGAATATGCTGTCGCCGTTGCCCGCGATAAGCGCATACTTGCCATCCGCACATAGGTAAGCGTTGCTGGGCGTTATCCCGGGCAGGGCGCTGCCGGAAGGCTGGCGCACCGCGTCGAACACGGCATATTCGGGCAGCAGGCTTTCCATCATATTGAAGACCGATTCATACAGCGCTACATCTATGGCCTGGCCTTTGCCACCTTGTTGTTCACGATGACGCAGCGCCAGCAAAACGCCAATGACACCGTGCAAGGCTGAAAGGGAATCGCCAATGGATACACCAACGCGCACCGGGGGCCGCCCGGGCTCGCCGCTAAGGTGGCGCAAGCCGCCCATGGCCTCACCCACGACGCCGAAGCCCGGCAAGTCCCGGTACGGGCCGGTTTGGCCGTAGCCGGATACCTGCAGCATGATGAGGCCAGGATTGATGGCGTGCAGTGTTTCCCAGCCCAGGCCCCACTTCTCGAGGGTGCCGGGACGGAAATTCTCGATCAACACGTCGGTGGTTTGTACCAGTCTGCGTATGACGTCCTGCGCCTCGGGTGTGCGCAAATCCAGCGTTACGGATTGCTTGTTGCGCGACTGCACTTCCCACCAGACGGATGTGTCGCCATGCAGCATCCGCCATTTGCGTAGAGGGTCACCCGTTCCGGGCGGCTCAATCTTGATTACTTCCGCGCCGAATTCGCCCAGCATTTTGGCGGCGAAAGGGCCAGCGATCAACTGGCCCAGTTCGAGTACACGGATACCGCTTAGTGGTTTTGGCATGGAGTGCTACCTTCTAGTAAACCGATGACTCGCCGGCCGGGCGGCGCTTGAAGCGCCGGTGCACCCAGTAATACTGTTCTGGAAACCGTCTTACCTGCTTTTCCAGGAACTCGTTCATATGGAGGGCATCGAGGGTTACATCGCCGCTGGGAAAGTTTTGGAGCGGCTCGAATATTGACAGTTTATAGCCTTGATAGCCGGGTAGCACCTCTGTGACGAAGGGCACCACTCGGGCGCCGCTGAGCTTGGCCAGGCGCGAAACCGACGTGAGGGTGCAGGCCTGCACGCCGAAGAATGGCACGAATACGGAGTCTCTAAGGCCGAAATCCATATCCGCGGCGAGCATGATGGGCTTGCCCGACTTCAATACCTTGAGCACCTCGCGGGCACTTTTATTGCGCGGTATCATTTCGGTGCCAAAGCGGCCACGTTGCCTCAGCGAAATACCATCGGTGGCCGCGTCAGACATGGGCGTGTAGATTGAGGCGACCGGATGGCGGGTGGAATAATACATACAGCCGGCCTCGATGGCGGCAAAATGAAACCCCAGAAAAATAGTGGGCTGGTCATAGCTGTCTTGCAATTCTATGGCGCTTTCCACTTCCATCAGGTCTGCCAAGGCCGCCGCGCTTCCATACCATTGAACGCCTCGTTCCAGATAGCTTCTAATCACATGGCGGAATGTTGCCATTGCAAGGGCTTCACGCTGTACAGGCGTCTTTTCGGGGAAGCACAGACGCAGATTGGTGCGCAGGATGGCGCGCCTCTTGCCGGGGATGCGATACAGTAGGGATCCAAGCGCTTCTCCGGTCCGGCCTACCAGTTTGTATGGAAGAATGGACAGGGTGCGCAGCAGCGCGGCGGTAAGCGCGTTTTGTATACTTGATTTCATTGCGTGGGATGCTAACACTAGTACGAAACGAAAGTCGTTACATCACCTTCGCCGGTTTCCGGTAAAATACTCTGTTCATTTGTCCAATTACTCATTTATATAGGTCCCTAATGCAGCCTTCGGTTGAAATATTGTCAGGCCTGGAGCGCCGTGTTGATCTGGTCGTCTCTCTTGCCGATGTGGAAAAAGAAGTCCAGACGCAACTAAAGCGTGTTGCTCGTACTGCCAAAGTCCAGGGATTCCGTCCGGGCAAGGCGCCGATGTCACTTATCGAGCGCAGCCATGGGCCGGGGATTCGTTACGACGTCATCAACTCGGAAGTGGGCCGGTCACTGGACAAAGTAATTGGCGAAACCAAGCTGCGTGTCGCTGGGACGCCCAACCTGGAACCCAAGACCGAAGAAGTGGAAGAAGGCACTATGGCCTTTTCAGCCACGTTCGAAGTCTATCCAGAGGTGCCGGTTCCCGATCTTGCAAGCTTGCAAATCAAGCGCGCCAAGGCGCAAGTTGGCGATGCCGAAGTTCAGCAGACGCTCGATGTCCTGCGTAAGCAGCGGGCCACCTACGAAGCCCGCGACGGCCGCGAAGCGCAAGACGACGATCGCGTTACGCTCGACTTCGTCGGCACGATCGACGGCGTGGCGTTCGACGGCGGCTCGGCTGAAAAATTTCCGTTCGTGCTGGGCCAGGGCCGCATGCTGCCTGAATTCGAAACCGCCATACGTGGCATGAAGGCCGGTGAATCCAAGACGTTCCCTCTGAATTTCCCTGAGGAATACGGTAGCAAGGAAGTTGCCGGCAAGTCGGCGGAATTCAAAATAACGGTGTCGGAAGTGGCCGAGGCGGTCTTGCCGGTTATCGACGCCGATTTCGCAAAATCGCTGGGCGAACCCGACGGCAACGTCGAGAAACTGCTTGCCGATGTGCGCGCCAATATCGAGCGCGAAGTCAAGTCACGCGTCCAGGCCCGCACCAAAAGCAGCGTCATGGACGCGCTTGTTGCCGCATGCACATTCGACGTGCCCAAGTCCTTGGTTCAAAACGACACCGAAACCCGCGTAGTGGCGGCTCGTGAAGAGCTCAAGCAGCGCGGTGTGCCCAATGCCGACAAGATGCCTATTCCGGCCGAAGCGTTTACCGCCGAATCCGAGCGCCGCGTGCGTCTGGGCCTGCTTGTCTCCGAGCTGGTTCAAAGCGCCGACCTTCAAGCCAAGCCCGAGCAGGTTCGTACACGCATTGAAGAATTCGCGCAAAACTACGAACAGCCGGCTCAAGTCGTGGCTTACTATTTGGCCGACCGTCAGCGCCGCGCCGAAATTGAAGCCATCGTCCTGGAAGACAACGTCGTCGAGTACGTCTTGTCCAAAGCCCAGGTCACGGATGAAGACGTCGCTTTCGACGAACTGATGGGGACCAACTAATGTCACGATTTACCGATTTTTACGCATCCATGTATGGTGGTAACTCGGTGACCCCTACGGGGCTTGGCTACGTGCCTATCGTGATAGAACAGTCCGGTCGCGGCGAGCGGTCTTACGACATTTACTCGCGCCTGTTGCGCGAGCGTGTCATTTTCTTTGTTGGGCCGGTCAACGACCAGTCGGCCAACCTGGTGGTGGCGCAGCTGCTATTCCTGGAATCCGAAAACCCCGACAAAGACATTTCGCTGTACATCAATTCGCCTGGTGGCTCGGTGTACGCCGGACTTGCCATTTACGACACCATGCAGTTCGTCAAGC
>CAZONP010000172.1:0-5654 GCA_964581155.1 uncultured Candidimonas sp.
CCTTAATCGCCTGAGGAGCTTGCCGGTATTGTTGGAGTCACTGACTTACAAGTAATACTGGCGGGCAAGTTCTTCGTGGTCTTTCTCCAGTTCAGCCACTGGACCGCTCGCAACCAGTTGACCGGCGCGCAGCATGTAGAAGCGGTCGATCACCTGTGCGGCCAGCAGCATGTTCTGCTCGACCAGAATAAGCGAGATGTCGCCTTCGGCGCGTAAGGACCGCATCATGGCGCCAATTTCCTGTACGAACAATGGCGACAGGCCGGCGGATGGTTCGTCGAACAGCATGACTTTTGGCTCGGCCATGAGGGCCCGGCCGATGGCAAGCATTTGCTGTTCGCCGCCTGACATGGTCGCGGCGCGCTGTGCAGCACGTTCCTTGAGGCGCGGGAAGTAGTGGAACACCCGTTCCACGTTGCGGTCGAACGTCTTTGCGGCCCGTGCAAGTGACCCCAGCCGAAGATTGTCGAGCACCGTTAGGTCGCCGAACAAATCGCGTTCCTGGGATAAGTGCAAGAGGCCACGCCGCACAATGACGTGCGGCGCGCAATTGTGAATGGGTTCGCCGAACAATTCCAGCGTGCCCGCTGTAGGACGCAGGAAACCTGACAAGGTATTGAGCAGAGTCGTCTTGCCGGCCCCGTTCGTGCCCAGCAGGCCCACGGCTTCGCCATCGTATAGGTCGATGCTTATATCCGACAAGGCCTGCGTTCGGCCATGGCGAACATCCAGGTGGGCAATATGAAGAATGGGATCAGGCATGGCCAAGATAAACCTCCAGGACGTCTTTATTATTCCGTATTTCGTCGGGATGACATTGGGCGATTTTCTTTCCGTAGTTCAGCACCAGCACTTGGTCGGACACGGCCATGACCAGGTCTTGCACGTGCTCCACCAATAAGATGGCGATGCCACTTGCAGCCAGCTCGCGCAGTGCCTGTCCAAGGTGCAAGCGGTCTCCTGGGGATAGGCCCACGGCCGGTTCGTCCAGCATGATCAACTGCGCACCGGCGACCATGGCGCGGGCGATTTCCACCAAGCGTTGCTGACCAAAGGAAAGGTCGCCGGCGGGTCTGTCCGCAAGGTCGGCGATATCCATTTGCTCCAGCATGGCCCTGGCTCTGCCCGTGGCTTCACGCTCGGCCCTGCTCGACGCAGGCCAGCCCGTAACACATCCCCAAAATGTGCTTGGAGTGGCAAGTTCGAGCCCAGTCAGCACGTTCTCCAGCACTGTCATCTCACGCAGGATTCCGTTGTTCTGGAACGTGCGGCGTATGCCCAGGGCGGCAATTTGCGCGGGCATCATGCCGCTGATTGGCTTGTCCAAAAAGCTCACCTGTCCGGTGGCTGGGATAAAGCCGCCTATGGCGTTGAAAGCTGAGGTCTTGCCTGCCCCATTGGGGCCCATCATGGTGAAGATTTCGCCCCGCTTGACGCTGAATGATAAGTCGTCCACAGCGGTCAGCCCCGCGAAGCGGACGGTCAAGTTGCGTACATCAAGCATTCTTCTTCTCCTCGCGGTACAGGCGCTCCTGCAGCCATGGGAAGTGGTTGCTAAGGAAACCGCTAATGCCCTTGGGCATGAAGAAAAGGACGACTATCAAGAGAACGCTGAATACAATTTCTTCCAGGCCGGGGAAGTTGCGCAGCAGTTCGGGCAGGCCCGTCAGCAGCACGGCCCCGATGACGGATCCGGCCAGGCTGCCCAGCCCGCCTATCATCACAATTGCAAAATGCATCAACATCTGCGAAATACCGAAGGTATCTGGCGAGACCCTGCCATTCAACGCTGCGTATAACGCACCGGCCAAGCCGGTGATCAGGCCGCTCCAGGCGAAGGCAATCACTTTCGTGCGGTTAACTTGAATGCCAAGCGATGCTGCGGCCTGTTCGTTATTGCGCACGGCGACAAAGGCACGCCCGTAGCGCGACCGCAGCAATAACGACGTAGCGGCAATACCTATAACCATGGCGGCAAGGAAAAGATAGTACTTCGCGGTTCCGTTCAGATCCTGGCCCAGGAAGTTCATGTCGGGCATGTTGAAGCCGCCCGACCCGAATGTGATGGCATCGGTATGCACGTATAGCCAGCGCATCAGCTCGCCAAAGGCTAGCGTGATAATGGCCAAATAGTAGCCACGTACCCGCAGCGCGGGCAGGCCGACCAGAGCGCCGGCAAGTCCGCCGCATGCGGTGCCCACCACCATGGCTGCGGTGTAGCCGAAGCCAAGATGCACCATGGACAGCCCAGTTACATAGGCGCCTATGCCAAAGAAGGCGGCGCTGGCGAATGCCAGCTGTCCCAGGTAGCCGATTACCATATTCAGGCCGACAGCCACCAGGCAATACACCAGCATGGTGTTGGCTACGAATAATAGATAATCGTTGATTGCGAGCGGCAGCAGGCACAGCAGCCCTACGAGCGTCAATAGTCCATTGCGCTTGAAGTTGCCACGGCCCGCGGGATTGCCGATTTTTTCAGTTGTCTTATCCACGACCTTGTCTCCATTCGCCCAGGATGCCCTGCGGACGCACTATCAGGACGGCGATAATCGCCAGGTAGGCGGTAATCTCCACCAGCGAACTGGAGATATAGCCGCCGATCATGTTTTCCAGTACGCCCAGAGTCAGCGCACCCACCACGGCACCCGGCAATGACCCGAATCCGCCCAGCGTCATGGCTGCGAAAGCTTGTATCAACATATGGGCGCCCATATCCGGATACACCAGTGTATTGGGCGCGATCAGGATGCCTGCGATGGCGCCAAGCACGGCTGCCACGCCCCACATGAGATTACGAAACCGGGGCACGTTGATGCCTACCAGCGATGCGCCGCGTGGTGTCTGGGAGGCGGCCTGGATGACTTTGCCTGCCTGGGTTTTCTGGAAGAAATAGAAGAAACCCAGCACGATGACGAGCGAAGATCCTGCGATAAGCAAGTCTTGGGGTAAGAGGATGACGCTGCCGATCTCGATCGGATCGCCAGTGAGCAGGGGTTCGAGGGGTGTGACTTCGCGGCCGTAGAAGAAGCGCGAAACACCCTTGAACAGGTATGAAAGTGCAATGGTCATCATGGCCATGCTGATATGTGGCGCGTTCTGGAGTGGACGCATGAGCGCCCTTTCAACCAGGCTGCCAATCCCGAAAAGCAGAACCACGGCAAAGACGATGGAGAGCGCGTACGGCAAGCCCAATACCTGCTGGCTGACAAGAATGGTAAAGGCGCCGAGCATGAAAAATTCGCCGTGGCAAAAGTTCACAATCGTGGTAGAGCGGTAAAGTACCGTCATGCCCAGCGCGACTACGGCATAAACGCTGCCGTTGACGAGGCCACTCACAATTAGTTGAGCGAGCATGGATATCCCTTATAAGACGTTGAAGGGGCCACCCCTGGGGCTGGGCCCGGGGTGGCCTGTCAACAAGTTACGGCGCGACAGATGGCAGTGTTATTGTCCGGAAGGGAAGGTGGCAACAATCTCCGCCCTGTCTTTCGGCCAATAAATCATCTTGCCGCTGCTTATGCCGGCATGCACTTCCGGGGTGAACGTCAACGGTCCGGACTGCACGCCAGGATCGAAGTCCTTAAGCTGGTTCAGTTCCGCAATGAATTTTTCGCGCGTCACTTCCGGTCCCACACGCTTGAGCGCCTCTACGATGGCAAGCGCGCCGGTCATGCCCATGAAGCTCAGTGTTTCCAAAGGTTCTTTCGGATAGTGCTTGGCATAGATGTCTTTCCATTTCTGGAAAGAAGCGTCATCCAGCGTGGAAGACAATGGGTAGAACACGAACAAGTCATTTGTAGCGGCCGGGTTGCCTACCCGATGCACCATGTCTTCGATCGAAACGCCCTGTGTCGTCACGGTTGGGGCATTGATGCTGTATTTGTCTTTGCCCCGCAGGTATAGCGTAAGTTCGGGCGGGTACAGTATGGCCAGTACAACATCGGGCTTGGCCGTACGAATTTTCAGCAACTGTGACGTAGCGCTTGTGCTGCCCCGTTCCAGCCACACCGACTCCACCGGTTCAATGCCCTTGCTCTTCATATGTTCAAGCAACGGCGTGATGTGGGACTTGCCCCATTCGTCCGAGTGGCTGATGATCGCGACGCGCTTGGCATCGGGCTTGGACAGCGCGAAGTCCAGCATGGTCTTGGTGACTGTGTCCGTGGTGGCTATGGGGTGGAACAAATTGGGCATGACCGGCTTGGAGATCGCGGCACTGGCCGCACCAAGCACCATATATGGCAGCGTTGGATTGCGCGCCAGTTCAGGTTTTATCGCCATGACGGTGCCGCTGCACCAGCCGCCATGGATCATGAACACTGGATCTTGCGAGATCAGTTTCTTGGTGGCGGAAATGGTCTTGTTGGGGTCGCATGCGTCATCTTCGATGGACAGCTGGATCTTGCGCCCGTGTATGCCGCCATTGTCGTTGACATCTTTATAGATGGCGGCGGCGCCAAACAGAGGCAGGGATCCAACGGCAGTCGGGCCCGTTAGCGGACCGAACATGCCAATGCGAATCGTGTCCGCTGTAACGCCAGTTTCCGCCGAAGCGGCGATAGGCGTCGAGAGCAGCGATGCCGCGATAAGCAGGCGGGCTGCTAGCAGTGATTTTTTCATTTTATGTCTCCTGTTTATGTCAACGATTAGGATCGCTCAGCGCGTCGGCTTGCTGCGTCCATTCCTGCAATCCGGCCAAATACGGCTCCCCGTATCACTGACGTGGCGCCGGTATACGTGCCGTAGTACAAACCGGTCATTTCGCCAGCCGCGTACAAGCCATCGATGGGTTCGCCATCGGCGTTCAGTACTTGGCTGCGAGGATTGACCTTGATTCCGCCAAAGGTGAAGCAGTTTCCACAAATGACGGGGTAGGCAAGGTAAGGTCCGCGGTCGATACGCCGCGCCCAGTTGGATTTAGGCGGTGTGTAGCCGCCGGTAGTCGCCAAGTGGTCGGCTTCAAGTGGATCGAAAGGGCCGTCCACGCAAGAGGCGTTGTACTGGGCAATGGTGGCTTCGAGCGTTTCGGCGTCAAGTCCCAGTTTGACAGCCAGTTCCGGCAACGTTCCCGCACTGATGGGCGGCTGGTCGGACCGCACTGACCGCTTCCAGTTCGGTACCTCGTCAATCTTGGCATCCAGAATTACCCAGGCGATACCTTCCGGCTGTTTCAGGATCTGGCGTGTGATGTTTTCATACGTGGCGTCGACCGTGCTGGGGGCTTCGTCGATGAAGCGTTCGGCATGCTTGTTGACGAGCACGCCGTAGCTGAACACCAGTACGATGGGTTCGGGTGCGCCAGACCGTGGGTCCAGGGGTTCAGCATGGATTTGGCCATAGTCCCCGGCAGGCGCCGCGCCGATATCCAGCGCCATTCGTATGCCTTCGCCTTTGTTGTAGTAGCCTCCCCGTGCCACGGGCCGGATATAGCGGGCGTCCGTCCCAAGGTAATGAGTAAGCATTTCAGGGTTGCCCTGGAATCCGCCACTGGCCAATACGACGGCAGGCGCCTTCAACGCCAAGCGCTTGTTGTTGACGCCGTAGGCTTCCAGGCCGATGACCGTACCGTTCTCGTCTTGCAACAGGCGCCTTGCCGTCGTCCGGTAGAAGAACGTGGCATCCGCTTTCTCCGCTGCGGCGGCGCTTCCGGC
>CAZONP010000173.1:0-5645 GCA_964581155.1 uncultured Candidimonas sp.
TTTGCCCTTGCCCGCATCGCTGGGCGGGCGCGCATAGATCAGTAATCTTTGGCTAACCGGACTACGGTGACTCCGGGCCGCAACTGCCTAAGGGATGGCATGATAAGCGTGCACTTGTCATACGGGGCCGTGATGGGCTTGCCGTCCACCCAGCCGATCAGGTCGCCCGCTTTCGCCAAGGTTTCCAGCCCCTGCCAATCCTGAGCAAAGCGAACATCCATCGAAGGGGCAACAATTGCATCCGTGACCTGCAGGATGCGCTGTGCGGGCGGTTCGAGCTGGAACCACGCTTGGGGAATCTGGTCGGGCGCAACCACTTCCGCCTCGCGCAACATGCGCGCCGCCATATCGAGCGCCACTGCGCTGGATGCCGGATCGCCATGGTAACCACACTCTATCAACAAAGCACAGGCATCCTCTTGCGGGTCGCCGAAACGTCCATAATCGCGCAGGCGCACGCCGTCTTTATGCCCGGCATCGACAATCACGTATTCCGGCGCTCCCAGCCTGCTGGCCAGCGCAATATTGCGGGGCAGCACACCAGTCAGCAGCAAAGGCTTGCCGGGTTCGTGCATGGAATGTAGGTCCAGCAACCAGTCGGCGCGCCTGACCCACGGCAAAAGCGCCACGGCACGACGGCGCTCACGGCTGCTTGCTTCTGCAAGGCGGTCATCCATCCAGACGCGATTCATGTCTTCGTCAAGATACCTGCTTGCATCGTGACGTTGGACATCAAAACAATCGTAGCCATCCAGATTGCAAAAAGCCAAGGTCAACGCGCCGCTTTGGGGCCGCAGCCCACTGGCAAGCAGCGTCTTCAATGCCCAGGCTCCACACAACTCGTTGCCATGGATCAACGACGTAATCATCAGAGTGCGCCCGGGCACTCCGGAGTCAAAATGCCAGACGCCCGGGGTGCCGGTGTTGCCCTGACGTTCTTGCGTCAGGTCGGGATAGGGAAGCTCAAATCGCATTTCTTACCTTCAAGTGATTGAGTGCCGGCTTACTGACGTTCAATCTTTGCGATCTCGACCAGACGAGCGTACTTCTGTGTTTCCGCGACCTGAAAGGCATTTGCATCCATGCCGGGTTTGTACAGAGTGGCGCCACTGGCGGCGAGCTTCTCCCGGAAGCCATCTTGCTGCAGCACGTCGTCGACGGCCGCTTGCAACGCGGTCACGACATCTTTGGGCAA
The DNA here is from genome assembly GCA_964581155.1 of uncultured Candidimonas sp. GTDB lineage: Bacteria > Pseudomonadota > Gammaproteobacteria > Burkholderiales > Burkholderiaceae_B > Pollutimonas. The sequence continues at coordinate 1,196 of CAZONP010000173.1, forward strand.
ACCGGCGGGACCATACAGCCCAAACCATACGTTGATATCCACCTTTTCAAACCCGGGCGTTTCAGACAGCGCGGGAATGTCGGGCGCCGCTGGAGAGCGCCGGGCTTCGGTCACACCCAGTGCCACGACCTTGTCCGACTTTACATGAGGCAAGCCGGAAGACATCACGAAGACACCGTAATCCAGTTGCCCACTGACCAGGTCGGTCAGTAGCGGTGCCACGCCGCGATAAGGTATATGCCCAGCCTGCGTTTGAGTAGATTCGTTGACCATTTCCCCCGCCAGGTGCAAGGCCGTGCCCACGCCCGACGAACCAAAGTTATAGTCGCCGGATTTCCCGCTACGCAGCTTGCTCAGGTATTGGGCGGCATTCGTGACCCCCGATTCCTTGGACGCGACCAGCATCATTGGCTGGGCGGCAATCATGCTGATAGGGGTGAAGTCTTTCAGCCCGTCATACCGCACCGCGCTATTGATCATTCTTGCAATGACCATCTCGTTGGTGGAACCAACAAGCAAGGTGTAGCCATCGGCGGTGGCTCGAGCGACTTTACTGGCACCAATCGTCCCCCCTGCTCCGCCCACGTTTTCGATCACTACGCTTTGCCCCAGGCGCTCGGACAAGGCTTCGCCAAGTACCCGCGCGGTCAAGTCGACACTGCCTCCGGCTGGGTAGCCGACGACGATATTGATTGCCTTCGATGGGTAATCGGCGGCGTGCGCCAACGGCGCTACAACTGACAATGAAGAAGCTACAAGCGCGGCCAGTGCGCTGCGTCTAAAAAGGTGCTTCATGGCAGGTCTCCAATTTATTGTTATGAAACTGAACGTATATGGTCGGCTTCTTCGCAGTATTCTGGCCATGGCCGAGATTATCAATGTGCTGTTTCGGCACATTGATGTGCATTTGTTGGATAAAGCTCAACTGTCATCCTTCTTTTATCTCTTCGCCGTTGCTTTCCATACGGCCTCCGCCATATCGGACAGCCGGCTGCGCGAACGATACAGACGCACTTCGTAGGCAATCTGTTCGCTTCGCCCACCCAGCACGATCAGGCTGCCGCGCTTGCAGTCGACGGCAACCATGGACCAGGGCAGCCAGGCAATGCCCAGGCCATTGGATACGATTCCCAGCATTGCATCCAGGGAGTCGCAGCGCACCGAAGAAACCAGGGGATAAGGCATGGTTTCAATTCGATCACCCGCAATTCTTCCCATTGCAAGTCCTCTGGAATAAGAGATTAACGGCAGCGGACCACTGCCCCCCGTCAGGGAATAGCGGGGCTTTCCTTGCGCAATGGCTTGGCTGACCGGCACAAGCTTGTCGGTTGCCAAAGTCATGTATTGATAACTGTCAGGCTTGAGTCCGACCGACAAGGCCGGATGTTCGTAGCAAAACAAAAAATCAGCCTTGCCCTGTGCCAAGCGGGCCGACATATCAGCCATGATGCCAGTGGAAATATCCACCTGCATTGCTGGCGCGAGCACAGCGGGGCGGGCCTTGCGCAAGCGTGCGATCCAGTCAGCAACAAGTGTCCGCGCCAGGCTTCGTCCCGTTGCGACGCGTAAAACGTTTTGCGAGTCACTGGCGTCAGCCGAGATTTGATTGCGCACGCGCTGAAGCTGCTCAACAACTTGGCGGGCCGTCTTGAGCAGAGCTTCTCCCTGTTCCGTCAGTACGATCGGCACATGAGAGCGGTCCACAAGAGAAACACCCGCCCAGCTTTCCAGCGCCCTAATGCGCCGACCGAAGGCGGGATGCGTGACATGACGCATTTCCGCAGCCCGCACGAAGCTTCCGGTTCTGGCAAGAGCAATAAAATCTTCAAGCAGCTTCAATTGCGGCATCGCGTATATCCAGTCCGGCACGTATTAGCTTGACCCGGACTATATAGCAGTACGCCGTCTTCGGCCACCAATGCACCGCTGTGGCCGGCACCCCCGCAAAAGCCAACTGGTACATATACGTGTGGCATGGAATTCGGAGCGCCGACATAATGGCATATACCTAGCGTATAGGCGAAAAGAGCCGCCTATGGCCGAGTCGTGGGATAGTTGGTTTGAGGGTCCCGATAGCCTCAGCATGTACACCAGATGTTCAATAAGCACACTGACTGGCTATGAATTAGCGCCATCACTCTGATGGAGCTGATTTACGATGCAGAGAAATCAGCCCGCCCGCATTCAAATTTTTCTGTGGTCGAAGGATTTGTGGCGCGACCGGAAGTGTTGGATTACAACGCTGACGCTGCGGCACATACGGGGGAAATTCGCGCCGAGCTGGGAATCCGCAGCAAAAGCGCATGAACGAGTCGCCGGCTTCTTAATTTAAAATCGAGTCTTCGTCATTGTGAACCACAACGCTCAATGAGAGGTCTCTTGTTTCGCTGGTTTGAAAGTCTGCTCGACCCCTTCCCCGCCGAAGAAGCACCGCTGCCTCGTAAGGGTCTGGCGTCATTCCTATGGTCTTGCACGCGGGGTTCGCGCCGCTACATCGCTGTCCTGGCTTTGCTCAGTGCCAGCGTGTCGATTTACGAAGCCTGGCTATTTGCTTTTCTTGGACAGGTAGTCGATCTACTGTCCACCTGGCAGGCGGGCGAGCCCGCATCGCCCGATGAACGGCGGGTTCTGTGGGGCATTGGTATTGTGGTGGGCGCGAGCGTCGGGCTGGTGGCGTTGCGCACCATGGTGCAACACCAGACGGTGGCCATTAACGTGCCGCTCAGGCTGCGGTGGGACTTTCATCGCCTCATGCTGCGGCAGAGCCTTGCCTTTTTTGCGGACGAGTTCGCCGGACGGGTGAGCGCCAAGGTCATGCAGACGGCGCTGGCCGTGCGCGAGGTCATCATCACCTTATGCGAGGTGGTGATAGGTGTGGGGGTGTACTTCATCACCATCGTCGCCTTGGCTGGCGGATTCGACATCCGGCTGATTTTGCCCTTCATTGTCTGGGTGCTGTCATATGGCGCGGCTATGCTTTATTTCGTGCCGCGCCTGGGTAAGGTCGGTCAGGAACAAGCGCATGCGCGTTCGTCGATGACGGGGCGCGTCACCGACGCCTATGCCAACATCACCACGATAAAGCTGTTTTCGCACACCCGGCGCGAAGCCCAGTTTGCGCGCGACGCGATGGAAGACTTCAAGGACACGGGCTATCGCCAGATGCGTCTGGTAAGCCAGTTCGAGATCGTCAATCAAGCCCTTGTGGCGGGGTTGGTCCTGGGTGCCGCAGGCTATGCTTTGTGGCTTTGGCATGGTGGCCAGGTCAGCACCGGCGCGGTGGCCGCCGTAACGGCCATGGCCTTGCGCGTGAACGGCATGTCGCACTGGATCATGTGGGAAATGACCACGCTGTTCGAGAACATCGGGACCGTGCAGGACGGAATTGGCACCTTCACACGTGCCGCCAACGTTCAGGACGCCCCGGGCGCGCGAACGCTGGAAGTGACCCGGGGCGAAGTCGAGTTCGACCAGGTCTGCTTTAACTACAACAGGGAACGCCAGGTGCTGGATAACCTCGCACTGACGATTCGACCTGGCGAAAAGGTGGGGCTCGTCGGCCGTTCGGGTGCAGGCAAATCGACGCTGATCAATCTGCTCTTGCGCTTCTACGATGTCGACAGCGGACAGATACGCATCGATGGGCAGAACATCGCCGATGTAACGCAAGACAGTCTGCGCAGCATGGTGGGCATGGTCACGCAAGATACGTCCTTGCTGCACCGTTCGATCCGCGACAACATTGCTTATGGGCGCCCGAACGCGAGCGATGCCGACATTCGTGCGGCCGCCATACGCGCCCATGCTCACGACTTCATCGAGGAATTGACCGACCAGCATGGGAATTCTGGCTACGACACGCAGGTGGGAGAACGCGGCGTCAAGCTTTCCGGCGGCCAGCGTCAGCGCATTGCCATTGCGCGCGTGATGCTGAAGAATGCGCCCATTCTTTTGCTGGACGAGGCCACCAGCGCGCTGGATTCGGAGGTCGAGGCGGCCATACAGGAAAGCCTTGACGAGATGATGGAAGGCAAGACCGTGATTGCCATCGCTCACCGCCTGTCCACCATTGCGGCGATGGACAGGCTGGTTGTCATGGATCAGGGCCGCATCATCGAAGAAGGCACCCATGCGCAGCTTTTGAAAGCGAACGGGGTCTACGCCAAGCTCTGGCGTCATCAAAGCGGTGGATTCCTGGCATAAGTCGCCAACATCCCGATTTATTCAGACAAGACTGAAGATTCGCCGCCGACAGGCTGACGAGGCGGCCCGCCCTTCCAGCGGCGCACGATGCGCTGGAAGATGAGCGCATTGGGAATCTGCAGGAGCGCACCCGGATGCTCTGGCGTGCTGTCCCGCAAGGTAACGTACAGCAGGCTGATATCCACCACTTCCCCCTTGGCGCCCGGCTTCTCGGCCGTATCCAATATCTCCACGTAATCGCCCAGGC
>CAZONP010000174.1:0-5641 GCA_964581155.1 uncultured Candidimonas sp.
TTTAATAATCGGCCTGGCGGGCGTGGGCCTCTATTCTTAGCCCAACGCCGACCACCGGCAAGAAAAGCCATTGCTCAAGCACGGGCCGACCGGTCACAGCTGTGATGCTCTGGGCATAGGCATCAAGCTGTCCGCCATGCTCCAGCGCAAGCCTTTCGTGCCGGTCGCTTCCACCGGGTGATGTCTTATGGTCGATCAGTACAAAGCCACTTTCTGTTTCAAGTAACAGGTCGATGCGCCCATTCAGGATTTGACCGTTGGCTAGCGATGACTGTATCGGTATTTCGGCTAACGGCTTGCAACCTGGCCAGCGGCTGTCGATCCACATGTGGAAGGCTCTTATCTGGCCCAACAGGGCCGAGGAATCAAGGTAACGATCTACCTTATGGGCAGCTAGCAAGCGGCGTATTTCCTGTTCATTGATCGGCGTACTCGGGTCCGTAAAGCTGGTGGCCAGGCAGCCGTGTACCGCAGTACCCAGGTGGCTCCAGTCGGGCGCCGAGGTAACGCTTATACGCTGACCGATTGCCTGGGTTTCCAGGATGCCGGCGATACTGCAAACCGTATTCGATGGGTTGCAATACAGGGGCGGCCTGTCTGCCGCAACGGTGGGCCCAAACCAATGCAGGGGGCGTGGCGTTTTGGCAGGGGGCAAGTCGGTCAGGGGCGACTCCAGCAGCCAGTGCTGCGCAGTGATCGCCACACCGGAAGGCAAGGGCAACAGCCCCGTGTCGGTGGTGTCAGCGCTTAACCAGCTAGCGCCCAGCACTTGCAGCCGAGACTTACCCTGCGGCTTGTTCTCGTTGTGAGCCAGAATCAACATATCGCGGGCGCGCGTCATGCTCACATAAAGGAGTCGTTTGGCTTCTTCTTCCGCCATGTTGCGGAATTGAGCCGCTGTGTGGGATTGGCTGATTTCTTCGTTTAAGGGTATTTGCGATTCCTGTCTGCCAAATGGCCAGGGCCAGTAGCGGATGAAACGACCCTGTAGGGGATTAAGGGCGTCCACCTCGGAAGCCGAGACGGCAGAGATGCCCCATAGTTGATCGTATATTTCCTTGTGCAGGTCGGCCAGGATGACGACCGGCCACTCCAGGCCCTTCGAGGCGTGATAGGTTATGACGCGGACGGCATCGATGGCAGGTTGGGCCTGGGCATCTTTGCCATTTACCGCTTGTTCGTCCAGCCAAAGCAAGAGGCCCGAAATGGTAGGTGCCAGCTGGACACCGCGCGCGGTGGTTTCGTATTGCGCTGCGAGATCCAGCATGGCCTGCAGGTTGGCCAGTCGGACACGGGCGATGGCTGGATCTTGTTGCCAGGCCAGTACGCGCTGCGTTAACTGGCCCGCGGTGATAACCCGTTGCAGGGCTTCGCGGGGAGTGAGCAGGGGCAGTTCACTGCGTAAGCCCGATATTTCAACAAGCAGCGGATGTGCTTGATCCCCGGTTTCTTGCCATTGGGTGTGCGCTTGTCCGGTGGCAAGGTAAGCCAGCCGATCAGCCAGCCAGCTTTCCGGCTCGACGCTATCGGCAAGGGCAATAATTTCAGCGGTAGCGATGGTGTCTCGCGAGTCATTGAGGCGGCGCAGGCAGGCATGGGCAAGCTTGGCCTCGGGCGTAGCCAATAGACCGGGGCACGATGTCGCCACCCGGATACCGATCTTGCGCAGTTGGCCAGCCAATGTGGAGATGGCATCGTTTGAATGGCAAAGGATGGCAATGTCGCCGGGTTGCACGGCGCGAGGCTGGTTGTTGGTCCGGTCTGGAACAAGCATGCCCGAGTCCAGGAGTTGCAGAACACCGCCGGCCAGGGCGGCGCCACACTGGTTTGCGTTCTTGCCCCTGAGTATCCAGTCGCCGAACGCGGGGGATGATAGTGTTTCCGGGCGTTTGGCGGTCAGGCTGATTTCGTTGGAAGGGATGTCGACAAAGGCGGCCGTGAAGACCTCGTTCACCAGTTGCACCAATGCCGGCCGTGATCGCCAGGAGCTATTCAGCACTTGCTTGGCGCCGCCCAGCGCAGGCAGCGATTTCACGACGGCCTGCATAAGTGCGGTGTCGCTGCCGCGGAATCCGTAGATGGCTTGTTTGATGTCGCCAACCCAATAGGTTTGCTTGGCGAGTCTGGAAAGCTTCAGGAACAGGGCGAGCTGTATGGGGTTGGTGTCTTGAAACTCATCGACCAGCAGCAGGTCGAGTTCCTCCTTCAGGGTGTCCGCGACGCTTGGCTGATCGAGCAGCTTAAGCAAAAGGCATTCCTGATCGGTGAAGTCAACCACACCCAACTCGAGTTTACGCTGGCGGTAGTAAGTGAGCGCCTTGCCGCACATGGCAAATATACGGGATAGATAGCTGCGAATATCCGCCTGTAATTCCGGGTGCGAGGCGTACGCGTGTGCAGCGTCGATGATGGGTTCAACAAGGTATTGCAGCCCTTTTTCGGGGTTGGCGTCTTTGGTCAGTTTCACCCACTGGGCCCACGTGGCCTGGCCCTTCCCAAGCGCGCGATGGAATCGCTGAAGGGCATCAATCGTATCTGTGGTTTTCTTGACCGCCTTAATGTCGGCGGCGGAGCGCAGCTTGGGTAATGCATCTTCAATGGCGTTCAGCAATTTCGAATTCAGATCCATGCTGGCTGGTTTTGGGAAATGAGCCAGCAGTTCATCAGCATTCTGTTGTGCATAACAGGCTAATTGCGCTGGATCGATGTCGTTTGATCGAGCCAGCTCAAGCAGTGTCTTGATATCCGCTGCCCAGTCGATGCCCAGCCGGGTTGCCAGCTTGGAGAGTTCGGCGACCTCGTCGCCACTCATGACAGCATCTATGGCTTGCGCGATAAGCAGGGGGGTTTGGGTTTCGTCGATGACCCGTTGTTGTGTGGGCATGCCTGCTTCAAAAGCAAAACGTTCCAAAAGGCCGCCGCATACGCTGTGAATAGTACCTATCCGTGCTTGCCCCATGGCATTGGCCAGCGAAAATTGGCCTTCTTTCAGCAGGAACTGGCGGACTCTTTCGCGCAGTTCGCTCGCGGCTTTGTTGGTGAAGGTGGTGGCGATGACGCCAACCGGGCGGATGCTGTTGTCGTTAAGGAGTCTGCCCAGGATCTCTGTGAGGGTGTACGTTTTGCCGCTGCCGGCACCTGCACTGATGAAAGTCAGGCTCATTGTGCTTCTCCTGAACCGGTCAGTGCAAAATAAGGGTTATAGGACTGATTCAGAATTTCCAGGGCCAAGGCGTCTTCGGGAGGCGGCGATTCCGTATCTGGCGTCAAGGCGACTTCAATCAGGCCTTGATCAAGCTGATCGCGCCGCCATTGCCATGTCTTTAGAAATCGCTGCCAAAGGACGGCAGCGCCTTCGTCGTTGACGTTCTTGTCCTTACGGACGACCCGTGCGTGGGGGAAATAATCGTGCTCTGTAGCAATAAGCTCGGCACTGCTGATCAGAAAATAGGCCAATTTGGGCCAATTGCTGGTTTTCTGACGTTGGATTTCGCCATAAAGGGCAAGTTGAAGGTGGCGATTCTGCGCAAGTTTCTTAGGGTAATAATCGTTGCCTGACCATTTCATATCGACAATGGCTTGCAGCCAGATGCGATTCGTGACCAACAAGTCACAGGAACCGTGAAGCTTGCCGCCTATGAATTGCCCTTCCAGCTTGACTTCCGCTTTGACGTCGGCGATATCGGCTGCTTTGAATTGGTGGCGAAGTTCCTGCATTGCCGCCTGCGCTTTGCTGCGGAACGATTCCAAGTCTTTTCGTCGGCCTGGCATGCGTAATACCGCGCCTTCCTCGTCTATCAAGGTTTCGAAGTTCGGCGTGAACCACGTCAGGAAAGTGGCGTCATCTTGCGCCAGTGCGTTGCCGGCTTCCGAGTAGTAACGTTCGACCAGGTGATGCGCCAAGTTGCCATAAAGCCGATTATTGTCGCTGATATTTAAAATGCTGCTCGGTTTCAAGCGTGCGCAGTAGTTCAGGACCCATGCGTGGGGATTGAAAATAAAGGATTCCAGGCTGCTATGGGACTCTACGTCCCGTTTGGCAATGCTGACGTCTGCCGGCAATTGCCACCAGCGTCTGGCGGTGGGCAAGGGCCAATGCGGCTGTTGTTCCAGCGCGGGTTCAGTCAATAGGTTTTCCAACGAAGAAACAACCGGGAATTCCCGAGTGTCGAACAATGAACTAATCATTAGCCATAAGGGATGCAGCTCTGTTCCCGCAGGAGGCAGGATCAGGGTTAACTGGTTTGTGGCTGTCAGAACAGGTCTTTGCCAGGCGGTGGCCAGTTGACGGAGCTGATCAGAAACGTTGGGCAGATGGACGCCAACGGCTCCCAGGGCAGCTTGTTCGCTCAAGGACCATGGCCAGTTGCCGGGCAGTACGGCCGCGGAAAGCTGCCACCAGACCACATGGTGGGCCGCCTCAATGGCGGCGCCAGGCTGGGTAATCCAGCGGCCGGCCCCGACCTCGGGCAGCAATAGTGGGTGCGGGTCACCTTGGGCCGTGGCCTGCATCACTAAAGTTTGCAATGGCTGTGGCCCAAGATGCGTGTCGCCCTGCGCGATCAGAGCAGCGATGGCGCGCTGGCAGTTCAGTGCGAGAGCATGGGCACTGACATAAGCGCTACGCCAGGCGGGGTCGTCGTTAACAAGGCGGGCATGCAAGTAATCGGCAAGCAGGGTCAGCCGATCTTTGATGGCGGTCAAGGGCGCGCCCTGGGCAGCGTCGAAACGTTCGTGCTCAATCCATGCCCGGATGCGCTCGTGAACGGCTACCCAGTCATAGTCGTTTTCTGAGCACAGCGCTTCGATTCTGCCCAGGGCTGCGCGCCATGCTGGACCATTGCCGACGCCTGGAGTGTTGGCCAGCACCTCTGCAAGTTCGATGCGGGCAAATCGGGGGATGGGGCAAATGGGGTGCGTCAGAAATTTAAGCAGCTCGTGAACATCAATGGGTTTCCATAACTGGTTCAGCGCCAAAGGCACGGCTTGTAATGCAGGCCGCAGGCTGCTGTGGTTCTTGAAGCCTTGTCTCGGTAAACTGGCTGTATGCAGTATGTCGTCAAGCAAACCGGCATCCGGTGCCACAAGAAGCGTGTCTCCGGCTTCATTGCCTAGTAATTGGTCGGCCAGCCAGTAACCGGCAAGAAGTTCGGTTTCGGCCTGCACGATACGCACGCTGCCGTCGTCGCGCCACGCCAGCTTGTCGGGTTGACCGCCTTGTCCCGACACCCTCAGGGCGTTCTGAAGTTGGCCCAACATAGTATTGGAACTGCTGACGTCAACCAATCCCGCTTCGCTGATGGGGAGCCGTCCAAGGACGTTCTGCCAGGCCTGGGGCCAGGTGAGTAATGGCTCGAATAACGTAATGCTTGCAATGCGTGCTGAACGGACAGCCAATTCTGCATGAATCATGGCGAGTCGCTCCCCCACAGAGGGCGATACACAGTTGGCTGCTTCGGCCTCAAGGGCAGACATGTCGCGCAGTCGACCCGACGATGCCGCGCCCATGCTGGCGTGCGTGTCACCAAGCCAGCCATGCAGGTGCCACTGATCGCGCCACGACAACAGGGTTGCCGCAATCCCCAGCTCATCGGCCTTGAAGCTCTGGGCGGAGACGTCGTTGTTGTGGCCCTTGAGCGCG
>CAZONP010000175.1:0-5546 GCA_964581155.1 uncultured Candidimonas sp.
GTGGATGCAGCAATCGGGGCTGCGGCGTCGGAGCAAAGCCGCCTGGCGGTCGAGCATGCGGATGCGCAACGCCAACTGGACTCCATGAGCGGCAACGATGCGGCGGCGCGGGCGGAAGCGCGCCGTCAAGAGGCCCTGGCGCAAATGGCTGACGCCGCCGAGCGGTATATCAGGGTGCATACCTCGGCCCGCATGTTGCGATGGGCGATCGACCGTTACCGCGAAGACAAGCAAGGGCCCATGCTGGCCCGGGCAGGTGCCATTTTTTCCAAGCTGACGTTGGGCTCATTCGACAGGCTGGTCGTCGATTTCGATCATCAGCCGATGATGCTCGAAGGCATGCGCGCCGACGGGACAAGAGTGGGGATAGGTGGTTTCAGTGACGGTACGCGCGACCAGCTTTACCTTGCCCTGCGGCTGGCGGCCCTTGAACTTCATCTTGAACAGGCTGCGGCCATGCCCTTCATTGCAGATGATTTGTTCATTAATTTTGACGATGCACGAGCCAGGGCGGGGCTGGAGGCGCTGGCCGAGCTGTCGCGGCGCACGCAAGTCATTTTTCTTAGCCATCATGATCATTTGGTCGATACCGCCAAGAGCGTGTTCGGCGCCAACATGAATCTTGTGACGTTATAACGGCGACCGATTATTCGCTTGATTCCAGGCCGCGTCTGGCCCGCATCGCCAGTCCAATGCGGGTGATGTCGGCCTGGCTCAACAGTCTGGCCGCCATGGGAAGCAGTTCGTCTTCTTCGTGTTTCATGTGTTGTTCGTAGGTATCAATGAAGTGGCCCACGTCGTTCGCGGGTAGCGTTACGGATTCACCATTGACCACTTGTTCCAGCGGCTGGCGCAAACGGATCCATGCCGCCTCCAGTGCTCGGTGCTGCGACGTTAGATGTTCCGTCATTTCCCGAATGCAGACCGCGTCGGAGCCCGCCATGGATTCCAATAGGGCGGGGAACAGGTCGATTTCCTCGTCGGCATGATGATGGGCCGCCGCCGTGTCGAAATAGCGAATAATGGCGCCTGCTGCCTGCCGCGCCTGTTCATCGCTGCCATATTCGCGCAAGTGCGGTGCCAGGCGGGCCAGCGTCGCGCACATTTTCTGGATGCGCAGATGGCAGGACGCCAGCATTTCCAGCGGTACCTCTGTGCTGGCCGCGGGGACGGGGAAACCGGGGAAAGCAGTGCTCACGTTGAGTATCCTGTAAAGTGGCTAGCCGTTATGATCCGTCATTCGTAAAAGCATAGCAAAACAACAGGAGTCAAATATGCCGCAACCCAATCATATATCCGCCCTGGGCGTTCCCGACGCGAAAAGCCTGGACGACGACCTGCAGGCCGTCTTTCAGAAATGCGTGGACAAGCTGGGGCTGGTGCCCAATGTGCTCTCGGCCTACAGCCTGCGTCCGAACAAGCTGCGCAATTTCATGGCCACGTATAACGAGCTTATGTTTGCCGAGTCGGGTCTGAGCAAGCTGGAACGCGAAATGGTGGCCGTTGTCGTGTCCAGCGCCAACAGTTGTTACTACTGTTTGGTGGCCCATGGTCAGGCCGTTCGCAGCCTTTCCGGCGACCCGGAGCTGGGTGAAATGATGGTTATGAATTACCGAGTGGCCAAGCTTGACGCGCGCCAGCGCGCGATGCTGGACTTCGCATGGAAACTGACGAAGACACCCAACCTGGTCATCGATGAAGACAGAGATTTGCTGCGAGCCGTCGGCCTGACCGCCGAAGACATTTTCGACCTTGCCGATACGGTGGCCTTCTACAACATGTCGAATCGTGTGGCCATAGGCACGGACATGATGCCCAACCGGGAATACCACGCCATGAGTCGCGCATATTCCGCTGAATGAGCTGTCTATATACCGTTAACGTATAAGCAAAGACGATATAAATTCTTGTGAGGATGGCAGCGGAAAAGTAAAGTTCAATATAACTAAACCTTTAACTGAACTTCAATGAAGCTGTCTTTCCAGAATATAGAGAAGCATTTTTCTGGCCTCCAAGTTATCAAGGACTTCAGCCGCGACATCCAGGACGGTGAACTGGTCGCCCTGGTGGGGCCTTCGGGCTGCGGCAAGTCCACACTCCTGCATATTGCGGCCGGCCTGGAAAAACCCAGCGGCGGCGCCATGCTGGTTGACGACGTGCCCGTGCAAGGGCCGCACCCGGAACGCACCCTGATGTTTCAGGAAAATGCCTTGTATCCGTGGCTTACGCTCGAGCAAAACGTAGCCATGGCCCTGGAGTTCCAGCGTAACGACAAAAAAGAATCGCGTCGTCGCGCGCGCGAATGGCTGGCGAAAGTCAATCTTGAGGGCTTTGAAACCTACTACCCGCACCAGGTTTCGGGCGGCATGAGGCAACGCGCCGCCTTGGCGCGCGCATTCATATCGCACCCCAAGGCGTTGTTGCTGGACGAGCCTTTCGGCGCACTCGATGCCCTTACGCGCATGACCTTGCAGGATTCGCTGCGAGACCTCATACGCGAGGCCGGACCGACCGTCTTGCTGGTCACCCATGATGTCGATGAAGCGCTTTTCCTGGCCGACCGGATTCTCGTGTTCAGCCAGCGTCCCGCAACCGTGCTGAAGGAATTCAGCCTGTCGCATCATGAAAAAACGCACGATTTATCCGAATTTGCCGCCATGCGTCGTGAAATTCTAGGCCTGCTTGGCATCCATGCCGATCAGGACGAAGTTGCCAAATCAATAGAGGAACTTGAAGTATGAAACTGCTACGTATACTTGTGCCGGCACTAGCCGCGCTGGCAATGGCCGGTCAGGCAATGGCCGCCGATAAATTCCGGGTCGGCTATTTGCGCGTCATGGACGACGCGCAGGCGATTACCGCGTATGAAGGCGGCTTCTACAAGAAGCACGGTCTGGACGTGGAGATGGTCGAGTTCAAATCCGGCACCGACCTGATCAAGGCGATCGTGGGCGGGCAGCTGGACACCGGTGTGCTGGGATTCACCAATGCCGCCTCTTGGTCATCGAAAGGCGCTGACCTGAAAGTGGTGGGAGGCGCGCAGCACGGCTTCCACGCGATTGTCGTCCGGGACGACAGTGGCATTAAAGACGTTGCCGGCCTCAAGGGTCATACGCTGGCCTCCCAGAAAGAAGGCAGCACGGCCGACACGGTGCTGCGCGGCGTGGTGCTCAAGAATGCCGGCCTTACGCCCGACGACCTGACCATCATGGGCGTCAGCCCGCAGGTAGCGGTGCAGTCGCTGGTTGGTAGCCGCGTCGATGCCGCTTTCCTGTTTGAACCGCAGGCACGAATTGCCCAGCTTATTGCCCCCGTTACGCAAATCTATGAGATCGGCGAAGTGTGGCCATTTCCTTGCATGGTCGTGATCACGTCCGGCAAGACGCTGGAAAACAATAAGGAAGGGGTATGGAAATCGCTCGACGCGCAGCGCGAGGCCATTGAACTGATGCAAACCAATCCAGACGAAGCCGCGAAGTTGATTTCCAGCTACTTTATCGCCGAGCCAACGCTCAAGACGCTAAAACATGGCGAACTTAGCCGCGACGTCGTCATAAGCGATGCCATCAAGAGCCAGACCTTCAGTCCCGTGCTTACGGCCAAAGAGCTCGGCACCATGCAGGAAATCGCGGACATCATGCAAGAGCAGGGCGCCCTTAAAACACGGGACGGCAAACCCTTTGATGTTAAAAGCATTGTGGACCTTGAATGGCAGCAAGCGCGTAATTTGTAACCTGCTGGCGTCTTATTCGCGCGGCCCATTTTTGAAGCATTCATGAGCTCACAGATTCGTCTTACCGGTTTTCGTAAAAAGCTGGCAATGGTTGTAGCTATAGCAGCCATCCTATTGTTCTGGCAGATCGCGGCATGGTTTCTTCCAGACTTTCTTATGCCGGACGTGCCGTACGTGATGCTGCGGTTGTGGAACGACATTCAGTCCGCCGACTTTCGCAGTGCCTTGTCGGGCAGCCTGACGCGGCTAGGCTTCGGCTACGGGTTCGCCTTGCTGTTCGGGGTGGGCTTCGGCCTGGTCGGTGCTGTCTTGTTCTTTTTCCGGGAAGTCCTGAAGTCCGCCATCATCATCCTCCAATCGATTCCATCGATCGCCTGGGTGCCCTTGTTCCTGATCCTGATGGGCTTCGGCAATATGCCCATCATTGTCGTTGTGGCGTTGGCAGCCTTTTTTCCGGCGGCGCTTTCCGTGATGAACGCAACGGAAAGCGTGCTGAATGTACATGTGTCGGCCGCCCGTGTAATGGGCGCCAACCGATGGGACATGCTGAAACGCGTATACCTGCCGGCCGTCATGCCGGAACTCATTACCGGCGCGCAGTTGGCGTTCGGCAATGCCTGGCGGGCGTTGATCTCCGCCGAGATGCTGATTGGGTTCGGCCAGGGACTGGGCCGTTCCCTGGCTTACGCGGGTGAAACCGCGGACATGGTCGGCGTCATGGCCAATATTCTTACCATTGCAATCCTGGCCACCCTCATCGACCAGGTGTTCCTGGAGAACCTGAAGCGCCGCGTGCTTCGATATCAATATGTCTAGCTTGAACACTCTGCGCAATCGCATCGCCACAATGCAGCGCCGCTCGCTATTGACCCACGCCGCCGTCATCATGGCGTGGGGCTTGGCTGCCGGCGGCATTACCGCCAATGCCCACGCCACCGCCGCATCAAGCCCGGCGCTGCACGTCGGCGTCGACTATGTCGTGCCCGAGTTCATTGCGGGGGCCAAGGTTCGTACGCCCGAAATGCCGGACACGACGCTTGTCGATGCTGTGGCCGCAAGACTTGGCGCGCAGGTGGAGATCGTGCCTGCCGGCGACGTGCGCAACGCACTCGCATCCGACGCGCCGGCGGAAATTGCCAATGGGCATGCGATCACATTGCAGTCGTTGCCTGTAAATAGTCCGATGCCGCCGGCCGCGCTGCGGATTCCCACCGGTTATACGACGCAAGCCAAGATCATCATGCGCACCGACACAGACATAAAGTCGTGGGATCAGTTGAAAGGGCGGACGGTTTGTCTGTCCGAAGGCGGTCAATATATGGGAAAAGTGGCCGGTCAGTACGGCGCGATCGAACAGGTATACAAGGCGCCCGCAGACGCCTTGCTGGCCTTGCGTATCGGACAGTGCGACGCGGCTGTGCATGATGCTACGATGCTCAATGCGCTCCTCAAGTTCCCCGAATGGAAAAAGTTTTCGGCGACCTTGCCGGCAGGTGAATTGCCAAAAGCAAGCCTGGACTTCGTTGTCAGCACAAACGACACCGGCACCATCACAGCGTTAAGGCAGCTAACGGATGAATGGAAGACTAAACGTTATCTGGCAACGCTCAACGTCCAGCGTGCACGCGACATTGCCTTCGAGGTCTATCTGGATCAGACAGTCAGCGACTGTCACTAACGGCGGTCCCGTCCTTCATTGGCTTCCCGGGAGGCGCAGTGCCGGGCGGTGAAGGCGGTGTGAATCGCGAAGGCTTCAGCTCCGCCTTCGGTGTATTAGCGGCCACGCTGGGGTCGGCTGTGGGCCTGTCCATCG
>CAZONP010000176.1:0-5529 GCA_964581155.1 uncultured Candidimonas sp.
AACCCAGCTCGGCATCGACCCGGTCCACCTGGGCATCATCATTGTCGTCAATCTGGAAATCGGCATGGTCACGCCGCCCATAGGGCTGAATTTATTCGTCACCGCAGGCATAACAAAAATGTCCATCGGGCAGGTCGTGCGCGCCGCGTCGCCCTGGCTCATTGTGCTGCTGTCGTTTCTTGCGCTCATTACTTACGTACCGCAAGTTTCGCTGTGGCTTCCAGAACTAGACCTTTTCTGAAGCTCGACGGCCGCGTTGCGGTCTACAGGTTAAAATGTTTGGCTATTTAAAATAAACGCCATCTGCGCGTGCCCAACATACTCAGGAAATCCTATGGAAGCCGAACGTCAAAATCAACTCGCCGCCCGCCTGGAAGACTTCGCGGAACGGCAGTTGGCGCTACGGGGGTATCTTTGACTACGATGCCAAGTCTGAACGTCTGCAGTTTGTAAACGCCGAACTCGAAAGCGCCGAAGTCTGGAACGACCCTAAAAACGCTCAGGAACTGGGGCGTGAAAAGAAAAATCTCGAAGCCATCGTCGGCACCCTGACCGACATCGGCGCCGGCCTGGCAGACGCTCAGGAACTCTTTGAATTGGCAGCTGCCGACGACGACGACGCCACTTTGATGGCGATCGAGCGCGATACCGACGCCATAGGCAAGCGGCTGGAAGACCTTGAATTCCGTCGTATGTTCTCCAACCCCGCCGACCCGCTCAATTGTTTCATGGACATACAGTCGGGCGCAGGTGGCACCGAAGCCCAGGACTGGGCCTCGATTCTTCTGCGTCAATACCTGCGCTATTGCGAGCGCAAGGACTTCAAGGCCGAAGTCATGGAAGAGTCCGATGGGGAAGTTGCCGGCATCAAGTCGGCCACCATCAAGATCACCGGCGAATACGCCTTTGGCTATCTGCGCACTGAAACGGGCGTGCACCGGCTCGTGCGCAAAAGCCCATTCGATTCGGCCAACGGGCGCCACACATCGTTTGCCAGCGTCTTCGTTTACCCCGAAGTCGACGATTCGGTAGAAATAGACATCAATCCGGCCGATTTGCGTGTAGACACCTATCGCGCCAGCGGCGCCGGTGGCCAGCACATCAATAAAACCGATTCCGCTGTTCGCCTGACCCACATGCCCACCGGGATAGTGGTGCAGTGCCAGAACGACCGTTCGCAGCACCGCAACCGCGCCGAAGCCATGCAAATGCTCAAGTCCCGGTTGTACGAGCTGGAAATGCGCACCCGAATGGCCGAGCAGCAGAAGATGGAAGATTCCAAAACAGACGTGGGTTGGGGACACCAGATCCGGTCTTACGTGCTGGACCAGAGCCGCATCAAGGACCTGCGCACCAACGTTGAAATATCCAACACGCAAAAAGTCCTGGACGGCGACCTGGACCAATTCATCCAAGCGAGCCTTAAACAAGGGGTGTAGCCATGCAAGTCACAACCGTTGCCATTATTACCGGTGCGTCGCGGGGCCTTGGCCACGCCCTTGCCATGGGCCTGCTGCAAGATGGCCACCACGTCGTGACCATTGCACGCAGCCAGAATATCGAGCTGGCCGAGCGCGCAACACAAACCGGCGCAAGCTTGGTCCAGCTGCAAGCCGACTTGTCCGACCCGGCAGGTGTCACGCATGCGGCACAAGCACTGGCGGGCGCAATCCCGCAAGGCGCACAGCGCTACGTGCTGATCAACAATGCAGGCACGGTGGATCCGGTCAACCAGGCTAACGAATTGGATGATCCGTTGGCTATCACGGCGGCGTTCACGCTCAACGTAACCAGCGTCATGGTACTGACGGCCGCCTTCCTCCAAGCCAC
The DNA here is from genome assembly GCA_964581155.1 of uncultured Candidimonas sp. Classification (GTDB taxonomy): domain Bacteria; phylum Pseudomonadota; class Gammaproteobacteria; order Burkholderiales; family Burkholderiaceae_B; genus Pollutimonas. The sequence continues at coordinate 1,831 of CAZONP010000176.1, forward strand.
CGACCGCAGCGCGGATCGACGCATACTGAATATTTCGTCGGGTGCCGGCCGCAGCCCGACGGCGGGCTGGGGCGTTTATTGCGCCACCAAGGCGGCGCTGGACATGTACGGGCAAGTCCTTGCCATCGAAAAACATGGCGCACGCCTCGCGTCGCTTGCGCCGGGCGTGGTGGACACACAGATGCAACAACATATACGAAGCAGCCAGCCAGGCAACTTTCCCGCAGTCGACCGATTCGTGCAACTGCACGAACAGGGTCAATTGGCCTCGCCTGCATCCGTCGCCGACAAGATACTCCATTACATAGACCGCGACGATTTCGGCGCGACCGTGCTAGCCGATATCCGAACCAGCTCAACCAACTGAATTAGATGAACGACACTAACCCTTCCCCTATTGCCATCGACGAAAACCACCTGATAGCTGAGCGCCGTGGCAAACTGGCCAAGCTTCGTACCGAAGGTGTCGCCTACCCCAACGATTTCCGCCCTGATAGCGTCTCCGCCGACTTGCACCAGGCTTACGACGATCTAGATAAGGAAGCCCTTGCCCAGATCGGCAAGCAAGTGAAAGTGGCCGGCCGCATGATGCTGAAACGCGTCATGGGCAAAGCCAGTTTCGCCACCCTGCAAGATGCATCGGGACGCATACAGATTTTCCTGGACAAGGCGAATGTGGGCGAAGACACCTACGCCCAATTCAAGACGTGGGATATCGGCGATATTCTGGCCATTGAAGGCACCATGTTCAAGACCAACAAGGGCGAACTATCGGTCCATGCCGCATCCGTGCGCCTGCTGGCCAAATCGCTGCGCCCCTTGCCCGACAAATTCCACGGGGTGGCGGACCAGGAACTGCGCTATCGCCAGCGCTATGTCGACCTGATCATGACCGAGGAAACGCGCAATACCTTCCTGGCGCGCAGTAAAGCCATGGGCAGCATACGCCAATTCATGCTCAACGCCGGGTTTCTGGAAGTGGAAACGCCCATGCTGCACGCCATACCCGGGGGTGCAGCAGCCAAGCCGTTCATTACCCACCATAATGCCTTGGATATGGAAATGTTCCTGCGCATAGCCCCGGAGCTTTATTTGAAGCGTCTGGTGGTTGGCGGGTTTGAGCGTGTGTTCGAGGTGAACCGCAACTTCCGCAATGAAGGTGTAAGCCCCCGGCATAACCCTGAATTCACCATGATGGAATTTTACGCCGCTTACACAGACTATCAGTGGCTAATGGATTTCACCGAATCGCTCATACGTGAAGCCGCCATCGCGGCAACCGGCAGTGCCGTGCTGACCTACCAGGAAAAGCCGCTGGATCTTAGCCAACCCTTCGACCGGCTGACTATCGTTCAGGCCATTCTGAAATACGCGCCGACTTATCAAAAGGATCAACTGACCGACGAAGCGTTCCTGCGCACGGAACTGCGCCGCCTGGGTGCCGATACCGCAGGTCCGGTGCTGGCGCGCGCCGGCGTAGGCGCTTTGCAATTGGCCTTGTTCGAAGAAACCGCCGAAGCGCAATTGTGGAACCCGACGTATATCGTCGACTACCCCATTGAAGTGTCGCCCTTGGCACGCGCGTCCGACACCCAGGAAGGCGTCACCGAACGCTTTGAACTCTTCATAACCGGCCGTGAAATAGCTAACGGATTCTCGGAATTGAACGACCCGGAAGATCAGGCCGCCCGCTTTTTGGCGCAGGTCGATGCAAAAGACGCCGGCGATGAAGAAGCCATGTACTATGACGCCGACTACATCCGTGCCCTGGAATATGGCATGCCGCCCACCGGTGGCTGCGGCATAGGCATCGACAGGCTGGTCATGCTGTTGACAAACAGCGCCAGCATACGCGACGTGATCCTATTCCCGCATTTACGCCGTGAAGAACCGGCCTAACGCGCCGTCAAGCGCCTAAAGGCGCGCCATGGCCGTCGCCCACTTGTGCGCGACGGCGGGCGACGCCACGCAGCTGGCCTTGTCGGTAACAACCCGAACGGCTCGTTCAAGCAACTGGATATCGGCTTCGTGCTGCCGGGCAACGTGCGGATCTTCGAAGAAGATCACACGCTGGCAACGGCGTTCCAAGACCTGTTCCGCAATTTGCGCATCGCCGCCCAACGGGCCGCTAAGATAAGCCTGGACCCATGGGGTATGTTCCGGCCATCCTTTAGAGGTGGCCAGCGCATTGAGCCGGCCGGCCGTCGTGCCCGTGCCTATCCGGACGGCGAACCGGGATAGCAATTCGAAATGCGTGTCGGCGAACGCCACCATTTCATTCTTGAGCGCATCGTGGGCGATCAAGGCAAGCGTCTGGCCAGAAAAGTCGAACATTGGCCGCAAGGTGGGATCGGGCGCCAGACCGGCGCATAGACGCTCGACTTCGACCCACTCGATGGCGCCCATCAGCGTCGAGACGAATGGTCGCCCATGCGTAATACACTGGCGTTTCAACGCCAGAGCCTCTGGAAAAATCGAAGAAGGATCGACCGGGTCGATGAGGTAAATGGCACCGTCCAATGGCCGGGATCCGTCGCTGCGGATGTCGTCAGGCCGGGCGCCAGGGCCGCCGTCAGTGACGCGCGCCACCAGCTTCATAAGGCCGCCTTCCCGACCATAGGGGTAGCGCAGCAGGCCGGCATGGTTGGCCAGCAAACCGGAGCGTTCTATGGCATCGAATGTGCGGCCTACCGTGTGTAGCTCGATACCCAGTTCCCGAATGCCAGCGGCGGACTGTTCGAGCCACGTGAATATGGCCGCGCCATAAGATTCATGGTGCAGACGATTCGCGGCTAAGCCAAACCGTAAAAGAGGCAATGACACCCCTATACCGTAAACGACTCACCGCAGCCACATGTGGCCTTTTCGTTCGGGTTCACAAACTTGAAGCCTTCGTTAAGCCCTTCACGCGTGTAATCGAGTTGCGTGCCTTCCAGGAACTGGAGGCTTTTTGGATCGATAAAGACCTTGACGCCAAGCTGTTCCACCATCTGATCATCGGGATTCGGTTCGTCGACATATTCAAGCTTGTAAGCCATGCCCGAACAGCCGGTGGTACGAACACCCAGCCGCAAGCCCAGGCCTTTGCCTCGTTTCTCGATATATCGGCTGATATGGTCAGCCGCCCGTTGTGTAAGCGTAATTTCCATAATTAGTCCTTGTGCTTTGCGTTGTAGTCCTGGATTGCCGCCTTGATGGCGTCTTCAGCCAGGATGGAGCAATGTAGTTTGACCGACGGCAATTCCAGTTCTTCCGCGATTTGCGGGCTGCGAATTGCCAGAGCCTGTTCGAGCGTCTTGCCCTTGACCAGTTCGCTGGCCAATGATGCCGAGGCTATGGCCGAACCGCAGCCGTAGGTCTTAAACCTGGATTCTTTAATGATACCCGAATCGTCAACCTTGATTTGCAACCTGATGACTTCGCCGCTGGTCGGCGTACCAACCATACCGGTACCAACACGCATATCCGTGAAGTCAAATACGCCGACGTTGCGAGGGTTCTCGAAGTGGTCGAGCACTTTCTTGCTGTATGTCATGCCGCCCACCGCACCGTATTCAGATCGATACCGCTTTGAGCCATCTCCCACAGCGGCGACATATTGCGCAAGCGTTTCACCGCGCACGCCAATTCATCAATGGCAAAATCAACGTCTTGCGGGCTTGTGTAGCGGCCCAGGCTGAAACGAATCGAGCTGTGGGC
>CAZONP010000177.1:0-5501 GCA_964581155.1 uncultured Candidimonas sp.
CCAGGGCCAGTTCCGCGAAAATATTACGCAGGCTCGGCGGTCGCGGGCACGCGTCGGGTACCGAGAACGCAAGTCCTTGGGCCTGGTTGGGGCCGTGATAGGGATCCTGGCCCAGGATGACGACGCGTACGGTTTCCGGCTCGACGTATTCCAGCGCTCGAAGCGGACGCTGCGGGTAAATCTCGGCGCCGGCTTGCAGCCGATTCGCCAACATGCCGGACAACTGCTGCAGCGCCGTCCGGACGCCGTCGTGGCCTAGCGCCTGGCGCCAGGCGGGCGTAAGCGCTGCAAGATGGCTGTCAAGCGACGACGTCAACGCATTCCGGGCGGTGGCCTTATCAGTCGGAAACAGGAGATTCTGGCCGGACGTGGTTGGCGGCATGGTTCGGCCCTTTGGGCTTTCAGCCCCGCGATAACGCCTGGACGAGCGCGCTATGGAAGCGCGGCAAAGCATCTTCTATTTGCTTCTTGTGCGCTGCCCACGAGTTCAGCTGATCGACGGAGCGCGTAGCAGCGGACGCCCAAATGGGATTGGGAAAATGGGTATCGTCGCGCCAGCGCGGAACTATGTGCCAGTGCACGTGGGACACCATGTTGCCGAACTGCGCCAGGTTCACTTTATCGGGCTGAAGTATGTCGCGTTGCACCTGTTCCACCAGCCATACCATGCGCATTATCTGGTGGCGCGCCGCGTCGTGAAGATCGGTCATTTCGGCGACATGGTCGTGCCAGATGACGCGTACATAGCCCGGGTGTGCGTCATCGTCCACGCGCACGACGCGCAATTGGTCGTTGCGCCAAAGCACCTCGGCGCCGGGCGGCTGGCACAATGGACAGTCTTTCTGGGTCGTCATGACGCGTCTTCCAGTGTCTGGACTATGGTTTGCAGGACGGCGACGCGCGCGTGGCGCTTGTCGTTGGCTGACAAGACGTGCCAAGGACACGTTGGCGTGTCTGTGTACGCGAACATGTCATTCGCAGCTTGACAGTAGGCTCTCCATTTCGCACGGTTGCGCCAGTCCTCCGGCGTGATCTTGAAAGACTTGAAGGTCGAGGCCTCGCGCTCGCGGAAGCGTCTGAGCTGTTCGTCCTTGGTGACTGCCAGCCAGAATTTCACTACATGCATTCCGCTGTCGTGCAACTGAGCCTCGAACTCGTTGATCTCTGCGTAGGCGCGTTGCCAGTCCGCCGGACGGGCATATTTCTCGACACGTTCGACCAGCACCCGTCCGTACCATGAGCGGTCGAAGATGGTTACATTGTTGGGCGCGGGAAGATTGCGCCAGAAACGCCAAAGCCATGGATGAGCGAGCTCTTCCGGGCTGGGTGCGGATATGGGTATGGCGCGGAATTGCCGGGCGTCGAGCGCATGCGTGACCCGGCGTATGGAACCGCCTTTGCCTGCGGCGTCCTGGCCTTCAAAGACCAGGATCAATGGGCGTTTGTTTAGCGTGTTTCCCTGGGCAAGCTTTGCAAGACGGCTCTGCCAGGTCGCAAGCTGATCGTTGTATTCCTGGCTGTTGAGCCGTGCGTCGTAGTCCAGGCCTTGCAGCGTCGGGGCTTCTCGCCAAGTGGCAATGCGCTGCGCCACTGACGCCTGAGCCGGGGATGAAGCAGCGGGCTGTGGCACGGCGCGGCCACGCGGCGCCGGCGTTGGGTGCATGGCCGCCAGTATCGCCTCGCCTGTGGCAATTGAGCGGCTGTTTTCATCGGCGCTTGGTATGACGCTCCATGGCGTCTCGTCGCTATGCGTAAGGTTGATCGCCAGTGCCCCGGCGTTACGGAGACGATCAAATTTCTTTTTTACCTTGACGTCACCGGGGCGTACGCGCCAGGCGGTATTCGGGTCGGCCAGCAGTACCTTGACTCGTTCGCTTTGGGCGGCTTGCGACAAGTGGTACCAAAGTTTCACGACCTGGATGCCGTCCTGCACAAGCATGGCTTCAAAACGGCGAATCGCCTCGGCATGCGCCTGAATAACTCCCTGGTCAGGCTGTTTTTTTGTCGCCTCTTTCAGTAGTGGCTCATACCAGGAGCCGAAGACAATACCTGTTCTGCCCTTTTCGGGAAGTTGCTGCCAATATCGCCAGAAGTACGGATAGTTTTTCTCGGCGGCGGTGCGTTTGCCAAACGCCAGCGTTCGGATATGGCGCGCGTCCATCCATTCATTAAGCAGACTGACCGATGCACCCTTGCCCGCACCGTCAATGCCTGCAATGACGATGAGCAAGGCTTTGCCCGGCTTGCTGAGCCTTGCATACTGGGCCTTTAGCAATGCCGTGCGCAGCTTTTTTTCGAGCGGCTTGGCTTGCTGGTCTGTAAGGCTCGGATCGGCTTCGGCGGCCTCAAACATGAGGAAAGAACAGTTCCTGAAGTGCCACGCCAGGTTCGGGCGCGCGCATGAAGGCTTCGCCCACCAGAAAGGCGTTTACGTCGTGATCACGCATGAGTGCAACGTCTTCGACAGTCAGGATGCCGCTTTCGGTAACGACGCGTTTGCCGGGAGGAATGGATGGCAGCAAGTCCAGCGTGGTTTGCAGTGCGGTTTCAAATGTACGAAGGTTTCGGTTATTCACGCCAATTAACGACGTCTTCATGCCTAGCGCTATATCGAGTTCGGCCTTGTCATGCACTTCAACAAGCACATCCATGCCAAGTTCGGTGGCCACATCTTCGAATTCCAGCAGTTGTTGGGGCGTAAGCGCCGCCACAATCAGAAGGATGCAATCGGCACCCAGAGCCCGGGCGTGAATGATTTGATAGGGATCGATCATGAAGTCCTTGCGCAATACCGGCAAGGCGCACGCGGCACGTGCCTGGCGCAGATAGTCGTACGATCCCTGGAAAAACTTGACATCGGTCAGTACCGACAGGCAAGCGGCGCCATGGGCGGCATACGACGTGGCAATGTCAACAGGGACAAAGTTTTCCCGGATGATGCCTTTGGACGGCGATGCCTTCTTGATCTCGGCGATGACAGCTGGTTTGCCCTGGGCGATCTTGTCGTCGATGGCGCGTGCGAACCCTCGTAAATCCTTGCGGCTTTTTGCTTCACGAAGCACGTCGGCCTCGCTGCGCATCTGGCGCGCTGTGGCGACTTCGACTTTTTTTGTTTCCAGGATCTTTGCAAGAATGTCGTTCATGCCTTCAGTGTCCGAGTGTAGGTGGTGAATTCGTCGAGCTTGGCGCGTGCGGCTCCGCTGGCCAGTGATTCAAATGCCATCTCCAGGCCCTGCTTGATGGAATCGGCCTTGTTCCCAGTGTAAATTGCCAAGCCTGCGTTAAAACCGACAATATCACGAGCGGGCCCGGTGGTATTGTCCAGCGCCTCAAGAAGAAGTTTGGCCGACTCTTCCCTGCTGTTCACTTTTATCGAACGATTAGACACCATTGCCATGCCAAAGTCTTCAGGGTGAATTTCGTATTCAGTCACGACATCATTCTTCAGTTCTCCGACCAGGGTCGTGGCTCCCAGGGAAGCCTCGTCCATCCCGTCTTTTCCATGCACGATCAACACATGTTTTGCGCCAAGGCGCTGCAGCACACGCACCTGTATGCCGACCAGGTCGGCGTGAAATACGCCCATCAGCTGATTGGCCGCATTGGCGGGGTTGGTCAACGGCCCCAGGATATTGAAGATCGTACGGACGGCCAGTTCCTTACGCACGGCGGCCACGTTTTTCATGGCGCCGTGGTGCGCAGGGGCGAACATGAAGCCGATACCCGTGCGCTCGATGCTTTCGGCCACTTGCTCGGGCTTGAGCATGACGTTGGCGCCCAGGGCTTCCAGTACATCGGCGCTGCCGGAAGAGGACGAGGCGCTACGGTTGCCGTGCTTGGCAATTTTCACCCCGGCCGCCGCAGCGACAAACATGGCGGCAGTCGAAATATTGAACGTGTTTGCGCCGTCGCCGCCGGTCCCGCACATATCGAGCAGGTTATCCGTATCCGTCGCCTGGACGGGAAGGGCGAACTCTCGCATGACTTGCGCCGCCGCTGTTATCTCGCCGACAGTTTCCTTCTTCACTCGCAAACCCATTAGAAGCGCGCTGGCAAGTTGGGGCGAGACCTCGCCACGCATGAGCATGCGCATCAGGTGCAGCATCTCGTCGTGGAAGATTTCGCGATGTTCAATGCAGCGTGATAGCGCTTCGGTCGGTGTTATTGTCATTTTGGTTTCTCTATTCTAAATATTCAGAAAATTCTGCAGCAGCGCATGGCCGTGCTCGCTGAGTATGGATTCCGGATGAAACTGTACGCCGTAGACGGGCAGGGTCGTGTGGCGCAACCCCATGATTTCGCCATCTTCAGTCTGGGCCGTGATCTCCAGGCATGCGGGCAAGGTGTCACGCTTGACCGCCAGCGAGTGGTATCGGGTGACCACGAAGGGCGACGGCAAGCCGCTGAACACATCGGTGCCGGTGTGCGTAATGGGCGACACTTTGCCATGCATGATTTGCTGCGCGCGGACAATGTCGCCGCCGTAGGCCGCACCGATCGCCTGATGGCCCAGGCATACGCCCAAAATGGGAATCTTGCCTGCGAAGTGTTTGATCAGTTCAACCGAGATGCCCGCTTCGGCCGGCGAACAAGGGCCGGGCGACACGCAGATGCGCTGCGGCTTCATCGCTTCGATATCGGCAACGCTGACTTCATCGTTGCGGCGTACTTGCACGTCCTCGCCCAGCTCACCGAAATACTGCACGAGGTTATAGGTGAACGAATCGTAGTTATCAAGCATCAATAGCATGGTGTGTTTCCTTGGATGGTCTGATGCCTGAGAGTCAAATGGGCTCGTCAAGGCCGAACTGTACCTGCTCGGCGGCGCGAAGCACCGCACGGGCCTTGGCTTCGGTTTCCTGCCATTCCTTTTCGGGATCCGAGTCGGCCACGATACCGGCGGCCGCTTGCACATACAACATTCCGTCCTTGATGATGCCGGTGCGTATCGCGATGGCAACGTCCATCTCGCCGCCATAGCTAAGGTAGCCGGCCGCGCCGCCATATATGCCGCGCCGCACAGGCTCGAGTTCGTCAATGATCTCCATGGCCCGCACCTTGGGCGCCCCAGTCAGCGTGCCGGCGGGGAAGGCTGCGCGCAGGACGTCCATGTTGCTCATCCCGTCGTGCAATTCCCCGGTGACGTTCGACACTAGGTGCATTACGTGCGAATAGCGCTCGATGGTCATGGTGTCGGTGACTTCCACGGTCCCTGTCTTGGCGACGCGGCCGACGTCATTGCGTGCTAGGTCGATCAGCATGACATGCTCGGCCCGTTCCTTGGGATCGGCCAAAAGCTCTTGCGCCAGGAGCGCATCTTCTTCCGGTGTGGCTCCGCGCTTGCGGGTGCCTGCGAGCGGGCGTATGGTCACCATGGTTTTGGATGCCTGGGCTTCAGTGATGATTTCCTGGCGAACCAAAATTTCGGGGGACGAGCCCACCACCTGGAAGTCGTCGAAATTCCAGAAGTACATATAGGGTGACGGGTTGAGCGAGCGCAG
>CAZONP010000178.1:0-5466 GCA_964581155.1 uncultured Candidimonas sp.
GACGGTTCCTGTCAAGTACTGGGACAAGTCGAGTAAAATACCCACTCGGCACAGCGTGTGCCCCCAATTCCTGTATATGTTCACCCGGAGGTTTTGTATGAATCAGGCGTATCCACCAGAGGAAGGCACGGGCTTGTCGCTACGCAGTCTGACGCACCTTATCTACGGGCTGTTCGCTCTTGGCTTGCTTAGCGCCGGATTCTTCGGCATTGCCTCTATTGCCGCCATTGTTCTTGCTTACCTGAAGCGAGGCGATGCCGCCGGCACGGTGTACGCCAGCCATTTTGATTGGGTCATCAAGACGTTCTGGTGGGGCTTGCTGTGGTTCGTATTAAGCGGCCTGGCGACATTCATTTTTATCGGCTGGATAACCGGCCTTATCGCACTGGTGTGGGTGGTATACCGCATTGCCAAGGGCTGGCTGGCGCTTGCCGGTGCAAGGCCACCGGCGGCCGAATTCTTCTAGTTTTGCCTCTACTGCGTCACGTATAAAAAAAACGCTGCCTGGATCATCCAAGCAGCGTTTTTTTATGTGATCTGCCGCCTTATTTCAGGTGACCGCTTACCAGTTTTGTAAGCTCGAACATGGATACTTGCTCTTTCCCGAACAGCGGACGCAATTTGTCGTCGGCATTGATGTTGCGGCGATTCGCAGGATCTTGAAGGTCGTTCTTCTTGATGTAGTCCCAGATTTTCTTGGTGACTTCCGTGCGTGGGACTGCCTCTGGTCCGATAATGGCAGCTAAGGTAGCGCTAGGGGTGAGTGGCTTCATGAACGCCGCATTGGGTTTACGGGCGGGCTTCTCGGTTGTTGCCATGGATTAGGGCTCCTAACTGATAGTTAAAAAAAACATTTCCCCCGCAGCATAACGTGAGATTCGCCGAAAGACCAAGTGATTTATGCAGAACGGCCAAGCATAGAGCGGGTTTGGGCGGATCGCCCGGGAATAGTGCCTGTTGCGTGGCGCCATGGTATGGTTTTATGCCGCGTGGGCTCGCACTACACGCATGTTTCGTCCGGAGCCGCAGTCGATGTACGCAGAACGCGTTATTAATGCCATAAGCCTTTTCCACAAAGAGCTCACGACCCTGCGTCAGGATATCCACGCCCATCCGGAACTTGGCTTTCAAGAGGCGCGTACCTCGGCGATCGTGGCCACCGCCCTTGCGGCGCTTGGCTACGACGTTCACCGCAACGTAGCGCGCACCGGGGTGGTGGGCCTACTGCGCGGGAAGGGAAGCACCAGCGGGCGCAGCATTGGCCTGCGTGCCGATATGGACGCGCTACCGATCTGCGAGAACAGCAGCCACGCCTACGCATCATGCCGCCCCGGACTGATGCATGCCTGCGGGCATGACGGTCACACAGCGATCTTGTTGGGCGCCGCGCGCTACCTTGCGGAAACGCGGAATTTTGATGGTACGGTGGTTTTGATCTTCCAGCCCGCCGAGGAAGGGCTGGGTGGTGCAAAGGCAATGATCGACGACGGCCTTTTCGAACGCTTTCCGTGCGATGCCATTTATGGCTTGCACAACTGGCCCGGATTGGCGCCGGGAGTCATCGGGGTAAATTCGGGGCCCATGATGGCGGCTGCCGACCAGTTCGAAATTCTTATCGAAGGGCGGGGCGGCCATGGCGCGCATGCGTACCAGACCAACGACCCTATAGTCATCGCTGCCCAATTGATCACCGCGTTGCAAACCATCGTGTCGCGCAACGTACCGGCGCCCGACTCCGCAGTGGTGACCGTGGCCGCCGTGACGGCGGGGAATCTGCAAGCCATGAACGTAATACCCCAAGAGGCGCGCATGGTCGGGACGGTGCGCAGCTTCAAGCCGGCGGTACAAGACCAGATCATTCAGCGCATGCACGAGGTGGTGGCCGGCATGGCGGCCGCGTTCCAGGCCAAAATAGACTTGAAGTACCAGCGCCTCATCCCGGCCACCGTCAATACGCCGGAGCATGCCGCCTTTGTGGCTGATGTGGCTGCCGAGTTATTCGGTGCCGATATGGTTGTGCCCAACCTGGTGCCATCCATGGGTTCAGAAGACTTCTCGTTCATGCTGCAGCAACGCCCTGGTGCCTACTTTCGGCTTGGGCAGGGCGGCGCGGACGCCGGTCGTGTGCTCCATAGTGCGGAGTTCGACTTCAATGACGCGGTAATCCCTGCCGGTGCCGCAATGTTTTGCCGCCTGGTCGAGCGCAGTATGCCGGCTTCCACGTCATAATGGCGGGATTATTGTTTTTACTTATTGAGTACCATGCCGCATACCACCGATAGTCTGACTCTCGTTCGTCCCGATGATTGGCATTTGCACTTGCGCGACGGCGCCATCCTGGATGCGGTCGTCCAGGATACCGCGCGCCAGTTTGCGCGCGCCATCGTAATGCCCAACCTGAACCCGCCGGTCACAACGACTGCGCTCGCGCTCGCGTATCGGGATCGGATACGGGCGGCGCTGCAACGGGCCGGTATTGCTCAGGATGACTTCACGCCGTTAATGACGCTTTACCTGACCGACAACACCACGGCGCAGGAAATTGCGCTGGCCCACCAGTCAGGCGCCATACACGGCATCAAGCTGTATCCGGCCGGCGCCACGACCAATTCGGATGCGGGCGTCACCGATTTGCTCGGCCGCTGCCGTGGCGCTCTCGAGGCAATGGAAAAAACCGGCCTGCCTTTACTGGTTCACGGTGAAGTAACCGACCCGGCCATCGACCTATTCGACCGCGAGGCGGTTTTCATCGACACGGTAATGGTGCCCTTGCGCCGCGCACTGCCTGGCTTGAAGGTCGTGTTCGAGCACTTGACCACCAAGGAAGGCGTGGATTACGTGCGCGAGGCCGACGGTCTTGTGGGCGCAACCATTACCGCCCACCACCTGCTCTATAACCGAAATGCGCTGTTTCAGGGCGGCATTCGGCCGCATTGGTATTGCTTGCCGATCCTGAAGCGCGAAAAGCATCGGCTGGCCTTGCTTGAGGCCGCCACTAGCGGCGCAGGCAGGTTCTTCCTTGGCACCGACAGTGCACCGCACCCCCGGGGTCTGAAAGAGCATGCCTGCGGGTGTGCCGGCTGTTATACCGCTCTGCATGCCATGGAGCTATACGCCACCGCTTTCGATGCCGTGGGCAAGCTGGATGCACTCGAAAGCTTTTCCAGCCTGAACGGCCCGGCCTTTTATGGTTTGCCCGTCAATAAGACGACACTTACGCTGCAGCGGGTGCCGTATCTTGTTCCGCCGGAATTGCCGGTCGGCGACACGACGGTGGTTCCCCTTGCGGCAGGGGAATCGCTGGGCTGGTCGGTGCTGTAGCGTTATCAGCCGTCCCCGTTCTTCTTGTCTTCAAGTGCTTCCCAGCGTGTCAACAACACGTTCGTCTGCGCTTCGATGTCGTGCAGTTTCTTGTTAATGGTTTCGACCTCGTCCGGGGCATCCCGGTAAAGGCTGCCGTCGGCAAGTTTCGCCGTCAGTTGGGCTTGTGTTGATTCCAGTTGTGCGATTGTGCTGGGAATGTCTTCCAGTTCTCGAAGCTCCCACGTACTGAGCCTGACAGCCTTTGCGGGTTTCGCCCGCTCGGCTGCCGCCGCTTCCTTCTTGCGGGCCTTTTCTATTGCGGGATCCGGTGGAGCAGGACGCTGCGCCAACCATTCGTCGTAGCCGCCCACGTATTCCTGCCAGTGGCCGTCCGCTTCGCATGCAAACGTTTGTGTGACGACATTGTCGAGAAACGCCCGATCATGACTGACCAGAAGCACCGTGCCGGGGTAATCCTGGAGCAAGTCTTCAAGGAGCTCCAGGGTTTCGATATCCAAGTCGTTGGTTGGTTCATCCAGCACGAGAATATTGGTCGGCCGGGCGAACATGCGGGCCAGGACCAGGCGCGCCCGTTCCCCGCCCGAGAGGCTTGATACCGGCGAATGCGCCCGCGCGGGCGCAAACAGGAAGTCTTCCAGATAGCTCATGACATGCTTGCGCTGGTCGCCGATTTCTATCCATTCGCTGCCCGGGTTTATTGTTTCGGCCAGTGTGGCGGTCTCGACCAATTGCGTGCGCATCTGATCGAAATAGCCGATGGTGAGATTGGTGCCGAGGCGGACCGTTCCGCTCGTCGGCTGCAGTTGCCCCAGGATTATTTTTAGCAAGGTAGTCTTGCCGGCGCCGTTCGGGCCGATCAGGCCTATGCGGTCCTTGCGCATGATCATCGTGGAGAAGTCGCGTATGAGAACGCGATCACCATAGCCGTGCGTAACATGCTCGAGTTCCGCCACCAGTTTTCCGGAGCGCTGACCTTCGGCGACTGCCAGGCTGACATTGCCCACGCGTTCACGACGCGCCGAGCGTTCACGGCGCAGCTGTTCCAGGCGCCGCACCCGTCCTTCGTTGCGTGTGCGGCGCGCTTCGACGCCCTTGCGGATCCACGCCTCTTCCTGGGCAAGCACCTTGTCGAATTTCGAATTCTGCTGTTTCTCGGCTTCCAGCCATTCAGCCTTGCGCTGCTGCCATGCCGTGAAATTGCCGGGAAAGCTGAAAAGCTGACCGCGATCCAGTTCGACAATGCGGGTAGCCACCCCGTCGAGAAAGCGGCGGTCGTGGGTAATGATGATGACACTGCATCGGGCGTTGAGCAGCAGATTCTCCAGCCACGCTATTCCAATGAAGTCCAGGTGGTTGGTGGGCTCGTCCAGCAATAGCAGGTCCGGTTCTTCGGCCAGGGCTTGTGCCAACGCGACGCGCTTGCGCGTGCCGCCCGACAGACCCTGTATGACGGCGTCGGCCGATAGGCCTAGTTGCTCGATTAGGGAATTGACGCGCGATGGGCGTTGCCAGTCCTCGCTTTCGGTGATGTCGCCGCACAGGGAATCGAACACGGTCAAGGACTCGTCCAGATCCGGCTCCTGTTCGACTGTGGCGATCTTCAGGCCTCCCAGCCGCATGATGTCGCCGTCGTCCGGTGAGATGCGGCCGTCGAGTATTTTCAGCAATGAGGACTTGCCCGCGCCGTTGCGGCCTATGAGCCCAATGCGTTCGCCGGGCTGAATTGCAAAGTCGGCATGATCCAGTAAAGGGTGGTGTCCGAAGGCGAGCTGGACGCCGCTTAGGGTAATGAGGGTGTTAGCAGCCATAAAAGAGTAGAAACCAGTCAATACAGGGGAAAGACCCTATTGTCGCAGGTTACAATGCGCTTGTGAGGCAGGTCGGGCAATCGCGGTGCCTTGTGCATCGAGGAAGGTCCGGACTCCACAGAGCGGGGTAGCGGCTAACGGCCGTCCAGTCGGTCGCCGTGCATAACGGTGAACGGCTGAGGAACAGGGCCACAGAGACGAGTCTGCGGCGTGGGCATACGCAAGTATGCACTGGCACGGCTATCTCCGTGCTGCGTGTTCGGGCAACCGAATACGGCGCGGCAGGGTGAAACGCGGCAACCTCTACCCGGAGCAACATCAAATAGGCATGCGC
>CAZONP010000179.1:0-5445 GCA_964581155.1 uncultured Candidimonas sp.
CGACTGGACCGGTATACACCCGGCCCAGCAAGTCGCAGGTCAAACGCGACATGCTTGCGCTGCAGGATCTGGGCACGAAATTGGTCGACCTGTCGACCGACCGGCTCAAGCAGTTGCCGTTGTCCGAGAAACTGTACGACGCCGTACGCGAAGCGCAACGCACCACCAGCCGCGAAGGCCGGCGCCGTCAGATTCATTATGTCGGCAAGCTCATGCGCGACGCCGACGCGGACACCATCCGCGCGCAAATCGATATCTGGGAAAACGGGTCGCGCGAACAAACGAACGCCATGCACCGGCTGGAATCCCTGCGTGACCTGCTATTGCGGGACGACGATGCGCTGACCGGTTTGCTGAACGCGTATCCACATGCGGATATCCAGCAATTGCGCACGCTGATACGGGCGGGCCGCAAAGAGATCCAAGCCAATGCCGCGCTACAGCCTGGCCAGGATCCCCTGCGCAAACATTACCGCGCCCTATTCCAGGCGATCAAGGCACTGGACGACACCGGCACGCCTTCCAACGACTCCACGGACCAAGAATGAGCAACTCGCAACTTGAATGCATAGAAATTGAAACAGGCCCCGCGCCAACCCATGCTGTCATATGGCTGCACGGCCTGGGCGCCGATGGCCACGATTTCGCCCCCATGGTGCCGGAACTGCAGCTCCAGGGTGCGCCGGCCATTCGTTTTATTTTCCCGCATGCGCCCGTCATGCCAGTCACGATCAACAACGGCATTGCCATGCGCGCCTGGTACGACATCTACACGCCGGATCTGGTGCGCCGCGAAGATGAGCCCGGTTTACGCGCTTCCCAGGCGGCGGTCGAAGCCTTGATCGTCCGTGAAAATAGTCGGGGAATTCCCTGCGAGAACATCGTATTGGCAGGATTCTCTCAGGGTTGCGCCATGACACTGCAAACAGGGCTGCGCATCGACCAGAAACTGGCCGGCATGCTGTGCCTGTCCGGTTACCTGCCTCTCGCCACGCTAACGGCGGCCGAGAGCAGCCCTGCCAATCGCGACACGCCCATATTCATGGCTCACGGAACCATGGACCCGGTCGTCGACATTTCCAGGGCGCAGGAATCGCGCGCGGCCCTGCAAGCCCTTGGCTATTCCGTCGAATGGAAGACCTACGACATGGGCCATGCAGTCTGCCTGGAAGAAATTGTCGACATCGCCGCCTTCCTGCGCAAAGTGGCGGCCTGAACACCAGCCTACGTTTGGCTCGTTTCGCCCAGATCCAGCCAGACGCGCCGCATGCTGGGGTCTTCTTCGTCGTGATCGTTCTGGAAGCCCAGAGACGTCATCAGGGTTAGCATGGGCCGGTTCGAAGCCAACACCACGCCGTCGATATAGGTCAGGCCTTGTGCCTCGGCCGCCTGGATAAGCCCGCCCATCAGCTGCGCGCCAAGACCGCGGCGCTGCCAGTTATCGCCAATGACCAGCGCGTATTCGGCGCCGCGTCCATCGGGATTGCGCAAATAGTGCGCAAGCCCAATGATGACTTCGCGGACATGGCCGCGATTCTCGGGATTAGGCTCTTGCACGGTAGCCACCAACGCAAGTTCGCGATCGTAGTCGATGCGGGTGTAACGGGCCAACATGCGCGGCGTGAGCTCGCGCATCATGGAAACGAAGCGCATGTAGCGCGACTCGTCGGACAGGCCCCTGATGAAGTCCTGCAAAGGCTCCGCGTCTTCGGGGCGAATGGGACGCAGCGTCCATGGTGAACCGTCCTTGAACTTCTTGGCTTGAACCAGCCTGCGCGGATATGGATGTATGGCCATATGGCGGTAGCCGGTGGTGTCCGGCAGGACAAGCATGGATTCTGCCGTGAGTTCGATTCGTATGGCATGCGCCACCAAATGCGTGTCGTCGGCGTATACCGGATCGATCACCACGGAACTGATGCTGGGCAGCTCACTGACCAGCTCGGAAATGCGCTCGAGCACATCCTGCAGCATCTCGAAGGCCGCAGGCGTAATTACTCGCGAGAGTCCGTGATTCCACAAATTGCTGCGCTGGACCAATTGACGGGCCAAATAACTGTTCAGGGGAGGCAGTTCGACGGCGCGGTAAGACCCCGAAACCAGCGCATCCTGGCCGCCTGAGCCGAACATGAGGTAGGGCCCGAAGTTGGGGTCGCGATGCACCTGGATGGACATGGGGAAATTGTCTTCGGGCGGATTTTCCGGTGCGCCACCCCGCAGTAACCCAAACTGCAAAGGCACATGAAAGAAACCCAACAGTTGCCGGCATTCGTCGTCGGTGAGCTGCCGACGGCGATGCTGCTGGATGCCGCGCACCAGTGTTCGCGCCTCGTCGAACTGCGGCGGACTGCTAAGCGGTTCGGGCGGCAGTATTTGCTGGGACAAGGTCTGGTTGTAATGATAGGCTGCCAGAATGCCGAACGCGTTGGCGGCCGACTCGGGGGTGCGGAAGGCCGGGGTTCCCGCGTCGTCGAGCAGGTGACGCAAAGGGCGCATGCTGGCATCGCCCATGAAACAGGTAATGATGGGTTTACGCGCATGGGGCGCGGTGCTTGCCAACTGCCGGGCCACGCCGGGTATGTCGGACAAGGGGTCGGGCGCCAGCAATACCAGCACGCCGTCGACCGCCGGGTCGTCCACCAGTACTGTGACAATGTCCTGCACGCGCTGTGGCGTAAGCGGTGCATAGGTGACCACCGGGTTGCGCGCGCGGGCCCCTTGCTCGAGCAAGGCCTTTAGCGGCTTGATGCTGGCAAGGGAAAGGTCGGCGCGGAACACCGCCGCCGTTTCTCCCATGACATCCAGCGCCAGTTGGGCAGCCCCGTCGCCATTCGATAAAAGGGCGATCTTGCGGCCGCGTGGCCGGCGTGTATAGACCAGCACTTTGATCGCCGCAAAAAGCTGCACGAAAAATCGAATGCGCACGGCGCCGGCGCGACGCAGCAGCGCGTTGAAGACCGCGTCTTGGGCGGAACCCGCGTCGGGGTTTTGCCCCACTTTCAAAATGATGACCGGCTTGACACTGGCGGCTGCCCTGAGTGCACTGGTAAAACGGCGCGACGACTTGGTTTCTTCCAGATACAAGGCAATGCTGTCGGTGCGTGGGTCCATTGCCAGATAGTCGAGCACATCGGCAACGTCGACAATGCTTTCGTCGCCCAGCGACACCACGGCCGAAAACCCCAGGCCCACGTCTTCGGCCCAGTCGAGGACGGAAGCCGTGATCGACCGCGATTGCGCAACCAGGGCGACGCGGCCGACCACGGCCACCTTCGGGTGGTGACTTGAATTTATACCCAGGTGGGGTCGCTGAAGGCCGAACGAACGCGGGCCCAACACCATGCAGTCATTCTCCCGACCCCACGCGCGGCAAACTTCCATGTCGGACGCCGTGTCCGCCGATGGCGATGGGTGCGGCAATATGACCATGCTTCTTGGCCGACGCTCTTGTAAAATCGCCAATACTTCGGTGCTGCGCTCCGGCGGCACACAGATCAATACCTGGTCAAGCCGGAAACCGGGCAGCACACCGTTGAGCGTGGCCGGCAGAGACAGCGGCACCCCGGCTTCGGCGCGGACCACCGTCAACGATGCCGCCAACGCGGGCGGCGGATTTTCGGCGATGGGCAGGGAGCGGTCGGCCAGCACTAAAAACGTGCGCGGTTCGAACAAGGCGGCAAGTCGATGTCGCGGCATATGCGGTCCGGTTTAAAGGTGAATTGGTGTGTACTCTAAAATAGCTATATTGCCACTTTTCCCGCATGTCGGCCAAACAGCCCATGCCCAAGCTTAAAGATCAACTATGACCACGTCCACTTCCTCTGTCGTTCGCACGCGTTTTGCCCCCTCGCCCACCGGCTATCTTCACTTGGGCGGCGCCCGCACCGCGCTTTTTGCCTGGGCGTTCGCACGCCATTACCAAGGCGTATTCGTGCTGCGCATCGAAGACACCGATCTGGAGCGATCCACTCCCGAGGCCGTGCAAGCCATTCTCGACAGCATGGCATGGCTGGACATGCAGCCCGACGAAGGCCCGTTTTATCAGATGCAACGCATGGACCGCTACCGCGAAGTCATAAAAACCATGCTGGCTGCGGGCACGGCCTACCACTGCTACAGCAGCCCGGCCGAGGTTGAAGCCATGCGCGATAAAGCGCGGGCCGCAGGCGCCAAACCCCGTTACGATGGCACCTGGCGGCCAGAGGAAGGTAAGTCCTTGCCGCCCATCCCCGCCGACCGCCGGCCCGTCGTGCGCTTCAAGAACCCGCAAGAGGGCGTTACGGGCTGGAACGACCTGGTCAAGGGGCATATCAGCTTCGACAATACTGAACTCGACGACCTGATCATCGCGCGGCCCGATGGCACCCCCACGTATAACTTCTGTGTGGTCGTCGACGATTGGGACATGAAAATCACTCACGTCCTGCGTGGCGACGACCATGTGAACAACACGCCGCGCCAAATAAATATCCTGCGGGCGCTGGGTGCTCAGCTGCCTGAATATGGCCACGTGCCGATGATCCTCGGGCCGGATGGCGAAAAGCTTTCCAAGCGGCATGGCGCGGTGAACGTCATGGAATATGACAATGACGGCTATCTGCCTGAAGCCATGGTCAATTACTTGGCGCGTCTGGGTTGGAGCCATGGAAACGACGAGATCTTCACCCGCGAACAATTGATCGAATGGTTCGACACGCGTAATTTAAGCAAATCGGCGTCTCAATGGGACCCGAAGAAGCTGAACTGGGTCAATGCGCATTACATCAAGCAGAGCGGCAACGACGACTTGGCGGCCCGGGTGGCGCCGCGCATCGAAAAGCGTGGCGGCAATCCGTCGGCAGTGGACCTGGCGGCGGTCATGGGTATGCTCAAGGACCGCGCCGAAACGCTGAACCAGCTGGCCGACGGCGCGATGCTGTTTTGCGGCCCCTATGCGCCCGCCGGCGCAGAGCTTATCGCTGAACATCTGGACGAACCGGCGCGCGTGCTTTTGGCCGACTTCGCAGGCCGGGCGACCGCCCTGCCTGAATGGACCACCGAAGCACTAAACGCGCTGATCAAGTCGGTGCTTGCCGAGCACGGCGTGAAAATGCCCAAGCTGGCCATCCCCCTGCGTGTGGCCGTCACCGGGCAAAAACAGACGCCCGCCGTGGATGCCGTCCTGGCGATCCTGGGCAGGGACACCGTGCTGGAAAGATTGGGCCAGTGCCGCTAAAACGGCAAACGGTATCCGGGTGACATGCGGCGCGCGTTGATGACGACGCCGTCCGCCGCCCGCAACGTGATCGCACTGGCGGTGACCGACACGATGGCATAGCGGTTGGTGTATATCGGATCGTCCAGCGGGATGGGCGACCCGTTCGATTGCAGCGTGCGCAATGTCAGCATCTGGCCTTCGCGCTTCCAGCAGCCGGTTTCCTCCAGGCCTTGCGACGGGTGTTTGCC
>CAZONP010000180.1:0-5379 GCA_964581155.1 uncultured Candidimonas sp.
GGGTACCGACCCGGTTCCCGAGTGCATGAACCGAGCTCGCGGGTTTGCGCCAGACCCGATAGAATCCCTGGATCGTTTATCCAGAGATAATCCAATGTTGGCCTATTTTGTAGTCTTGCTGCGTCGCAGCTGGCGCATGTTCATAACCGTCACCAAGGTCATGCTGCCCGTCATGATCGTCGTCCAGATCGCCCAGCATTTCGGTCTGGTCGACCTGGTGGGACGGTTCATTGCTCCTGCCATGGGGTTGCTCAACCTGCCTCCCGAGGCGGGGATCATTTGGGCAACCACCCTGGTGACCAGCATTTATGGCGGGATCGCGACATTAAGCGGGTTGGCGGGGACCATGGATATTACGGCCGGCCAGGTAAGCGCGCTTGGCGCCATGATGCTATTGGCCCACGCCATCCCCGTCGAACAAGCCATCGCGCGGCGCGCCGGCGCCAGCTTCTGGGTGACTGCCCTGCTGCGTATCGGCACCGCCATCGTCTATGGCGGCGCAGTTTCGTGGGCGTGCCACTTCACTGGTGTTCTGTCAGACCCGATGTCGTTCGAATGGATGCACGGATCGACGTCAACGGCTGCGCCCACCTACCCCATATTAGAATGGATACAGTCCACGGCCTTCTCCTTGATGCTCACATTCAGCATTATTACCGTGTTGGTTACTGTGCTGGATGCCCTAGAGCGGCTGGGAATTACGAAACGCATCACAGCCGCCATGACGCCGTTGCTTCGCGCGTCGGGCCTGGACGCTCGCGTGGCGCCGGTGACAACCGTTGGTGTCTTGCTGGGGCTGACCTATGGCGGCGCCCTTATTATCGAGGAAGCAACAAAGCAAAACTTCTCGCCACGCACGCGCCTTCTTGCGCTGTCCTGGCTTTCACTATCCCATTCGCTCATTGAAGACACATTGCTGATATTGGCATTAGGCGCGAATATCTGGATAGTTCTTGCGGGGCGAGTCGCAATCACGCTTGTTATCGTCGCCGCGCTTGCCAGGCTTACCAACCGGGGCGCCTGGCATACCAGCCGGCTCACTGCCGGCCAGTCATGACAGTGATCGAACCTAGCCCTGCAACAACGGGGCGAATTTTTGGCGTAGCTTGGCGAGCTTGGGGGAAATCACCACCTGGCAATACCCCTGCGAAGAGTGCTGCTCGTAATAGTTGTGATGGTAGCTTTCAGCTGGCCAGAAATGCTCTGCCCCCAGTACCCGCGTGACGACCGGCGCGCCCAAGGCCTCTTGCACTTCGTCAATGACGTCCTGCGCCACGGTCTTTTGCTGATCGGTCTGGCAGAAGATCGCCGACGCATATTGCGGACCCACGTCGGCCCCTTGCCGATTCAGCGTCAATGGATCGTGGGTGGCAAAGAATACCTGTAGCAAGGTTTTGAAATTGATGATTTCGGGGTCGAATACAACCTGCACGACCTCGATGTGGCCGGTTTCCTGCCTGCATACTTGTTCGTAAGTGGGTTGCTCGACATGGCCACCGCTATATCCAGGTATAACCTCGAGCACGCCTCGAAGCGCCTTGAACACAGATTCAGTGCACCAGAAACATCCACCTCCAAGAACGGCGACTTCTGTCATGATTCTTCCTTTTTCACGTCATGCGGTAAGGATTCGTCCAGTGTGAGTATCCATGCCGCGATCAGGCGTGCGTTCGCCGCACTGACCTGGCGTTGCGCAGGCATGGGAACCGCTCCCCATTTGCCACGGCTACCCTGAACGATGGAATTGGCCAAATAGGCCTCGGCGCCATCAAGGCCAGCCAATTTTTGAGCAACGACCCGAAAGGCCGGCCCCACGCGTTTCTGGTCGATCTGGTGGCACGCCATGCACGCACTGCTTTGCGCGAGGCTTTGCCCAACAGCCTCTCCCGACGCAGCGCTTGCCCCGCCGAAGCAACCCAAGCCAAACAATAACGCTGTTAACCTGACTGTATACATATAGGTGCACCTAACCACGTGAAGAAGAACAAGCACGGCCTGGCGCCCGCTTGCAGGAATGCATATCAGGGTATTATCGGCGATATTCCAATATCAACCTTGTGCCTCTATGCTTGTCTACCCAGAAATCGATCCCGTTGCGTTACAGATAGGCCCCATTGCCATCCATTGGTACGGCCTGATGTACTTGACCGGCTTTGCGTTGGTTTGGTTTCTTGGACGATGGCGCATCAGCCGCGGTCAAAGCAATCTAGGCTTGCGCGATCTTGAAGATATCATTTTCTACAGCGTGCTGGGCGTGGTGGCCGGGGGCCGACTCGGCTACGTACTTTTTTACAAACCCGCCGACTACCTCGCGAATCCCATTGAAATCTTTTACTTGTGGCAAGGCGGAATGTCGTTCCACGGGGGCCTGATCGGCGTGATTGTGGTCTTGCTGATCTTCGCGCGTCAGCGTCAAAAGAGCCTGCTTGAAATCGGCGATTTCGTGGCCCCCCTCATACCCCTGGGATTGGCAGCCGGACGCCTGGGCAATTTCATTAATGGCGAGCTGTGGGGCCGGCCCACCGACTTGCCCTGGGCAATGGTGTTTCCTCAGGCGGGCGACGGCATTGCGCGCCATCCGTCGCAACTGTATCAAATGGGGCTGGAAGGCTTTGCCCTCTTTTTGCTGGTTTGGTGGTTCGCCCGCAAGCCGCGGCCCGTCGGGCAGGTTAGCGCCATATTCCTCATGGGCTATGGCGCATTCCGCTTCCTGGCTGAATTCACCCGCGAACCGGATGCCTATCTGGGCCTGCTTACGGCCGGCCTATCGATGGGCCAACTATTGTCGTTACCCATGATGCTGGCCGGCGCGCTTATTTTTTGGTGGAGTACAAGAAGATCGAACCCTGAATCGATACGGTGACCCATTCGGTGCCTCCTTCCAGCGGCACGCTGGATTTCTCGGCTGCCATTGCCATTGCCATGACGCGCGGTTGCGCCTGCTGATATTGCGCACCCGAGCCGCCAAGGTCCATATTGCGTATTGAATAGCCGGCGAAGCCGAAGGCGTCGGTCACCGCTTGCGCCCGCTTGCGAAAGGCCTGCGCAGCCTCGGTGAGCAAGGCCTCTTCCTGCTTTGCTCGCGCCTGGGGTGACACAGTGAACACCAGGTTGGAAATCGGCATGCGATCAGTAAGCTGCGACGCCAGTTCCGAAGCAACGGCGAAATCTTCAGACTCCAGCATGATCTCGGCGCGTCCGCGCCAATCGGAAATTTTTCCCTTTTCGTTGCTCATGGGCCATACACGGTAGTTTCCGCTAGTGGCTTTGACCTTGGCATTGGCTTTGGCCTGCTTCATGACGCCCTCGAGCGTCGTATTAAGCAATTTTGCGACAGCGGCCTGCGAGGCGCCGCTGACTTCGGTCGCCAATGTGATGTTTACGGTGTCTTGCGCAATCTGCGCCGAGGCCTCGGCGCGCAATGAAGCTTGCGGCCACTTTTCCTGGGCGCTGGAAGTTTCATGGGCGGTTTGCGCGACGGCCGGTAAAACCATCGAGCATGCACCGACGCACAATGCCAGCCCCATCATCAAGTTGCGTTTCTGCTTGAATAAATACACGTGTGCAGTTCCCAAAAAAATAAAGCCCGTCCGTGGACGAGCTTCAAAAAAATTGCCCCGCCTGTGCCGTCTAGGCCGGCATCCTGGAACCGAGGGTTCAAGGTGGTCGCCTTCAGTCAAGCTTCGGGTTTTCCATAAATGGAAAGCACTCCTACTTGTCAATCCAGCAACCTGCATGCCATAAGCATTGGTTCAAGGAATGTATGGCCAAGTCACGAACACGGCAGGGACTAACTGGTGTGAGTACCATAATACAGCACTCGAAAACTTTAGGTTGTATCTTATCTTAGCTGGTTGGCGGGGCCGACGACTTGATCGAGCAAATCGTTCATGTCGTCGATTTTACGCTTGAAATCGCCCACGGCAACATTGCCAAGAGGACCGTCCGGCGCACGCATGGACAAAAGTTCACTGGCAATCTGGATGGCGGCCATTACCGCAATGCGCTCGTTGCTGGACACCTTGCCTGAACCCTTCACGCCCAGCATGCGCTGATCTACGTGACGCACGGCCGCCAGCAACGCTTCTTTCTCGGCTGGTACGCAAGCCAGCGAATAATCGCGACCCAAGATGGATACGTCTACGCGTTCCATAATACGCTACTCCTGGGGTGCGCCCGGTAGGCGCATTAAAATTGAATCAATTTGTGTACGCGCCTGGTCGGCCACCAGGCGCAACCTGGAGGTATCGGCCTGTGTTGTAGTGAGCTGTTGCCTGACGCTGTCGCATTCCGCCTTATACCGCGTGGCGTCCACCTGCAGCGTTGCCTGCGCGGCCTCCGCTTGTGTGCGTAGCGCCTGGACTTCGGCTTCCTGAGTTTTGGCGCGCTCGGCCATAAGGGCATGCTCGGCCTGCTGGCGCAGCAACTGGTCGCGCAGCAAATCGCGTTCGTTTTCGACGCTTTTAAGGCGTGACTGCAAGGCAGTGCGCTCGGCCTGTAACTGGCGAGTGAACTGCACCATTTGCCCGATGCGGGCGGCGAGGGAATCTAGATCTTGCAACATGGGCGTTATCGTAAACCATCCGGCCCGTTCGTGGGTAGGGAAAAATGAAGACTAATCATAACCTTTCACCCCTCTTTCCAATACCTTTCAACTGTCTTTCAATGCAGGCGCTTATTCGAACGCCGGTTCACAATAATGTAACAATACCCGCATTTCCAGGGTAAACCCTAGATAACCAAGGGCATTTTGGGGTTTGCAGTCTATCCTGCGTCCATTACCATTCTTCACCTTTTAGGCGTTTGGACTGCGTATGCTGTTCTCGGCACCCGATCGTTGGGGCGCATTCACCTTCAACGCCAGACTCATCATGCTGTCACGGAGATCTCACCAACATGCAGCTCAGAAACAAACAGGACTTCTGGTCCGGCATCATGTTCGTTGCCCTCGGCGTCGGCTTCGCCATCGGCGCCACCGAATACTCCATGGGTACCGCGGCCCGAATGGGCCCAGGCTACTTCCCCTTCTGGTTGGGCGTATGCCTTGCCTTGTTGGGCTCGGTGGTTACGATAGGCGCAATGTCGCCCAAGGCTGAAGAATCCGACATGGAGCGATTCGACTGGAAAATCGCCATTATCGTTATCGGGTCGGTCGCCATCGGCGGCGTGCTACTGGATTACCTTGGCATCTACATCTCGGTCTTCCTACTGGTATTTTTCAGCAGTATGGCAAGCCATGTATTCAACTGGAAAGTGGCAGCAGCCAATGGACTATTCCTCGTCCTTTTCGTCTGGCTGGCATTCATCAAAGGGTTAGGTCTGATCTTCCCCTTGTGGCCCAGCTTTTTAGCGAATTAAGGAGAATCCGAAATGGAATTA
>CAZONP010000181.1:0-5320 GCA_964581155.1 uncultured Candidimonas sp.
CAGCTTGCCGGCATGCGCGGCCTGATGGCCAAGCCTGATGGATCGATCATTGAAACGCCTATTACTGCCAACTTCCGCGAAGGCCTGAACGTACTCCAGTACTTCATCTCGACTCACGGAGCACGTAAAGGTCTGGCCGATACCGCGCTCAAGACGGCCAACTCCGGCTATCTGACGCGTCGTCTGGTCGACGTGACGCAAGATTTGGTCATCACCGAATCCGATTGCGGCACGACGCGCGGCTATGCAATGAAAGCCCTGGTCGAAGGCGGCGAAGTCATCGAGCCATTGCGCGACCGTATCCTCGGTCGTGTCACGGCAATCGATATTGTCAATCCCGACACTCAGGAAACCGCATTGACGGCCGGCACGCTGCTGGACGAAGACCTGGTTGACTACATCGACAGCATTGGCGTCGACGAAGTCAAGGTGCGTACGCCGCTAACCTGCGAAACGCGTCACGGTCTGTGCGCCCATTGCTATGGCCGCGATCTGGGCCGAGGCAATCTGGTCAACCGCGGCGAAGCCGTTGGTGTGATCGCCGCGCAATCCATCGGGGAGCCGGGCACGCAGCTTACGATGCGTACTTTCCACATCGGTGGCGCCGCATCGCGTAACGCCATGGCCAGCTCGGTCGAAACGAAGTCGGCAGGTACCATCGGCTTCGCCATCGGTTTGCGCTACGTCACCAATGCCAAGGGTGATCGCGTGGCCATCTCCCGTTCGGGCGAAATCGTCATTTTCGACGACAACCGCCGCGAACGCGAACGCCACAAGATTCCCTACGGCGCGACAATCACCGTCGGCGATGGCGACGTCGTCAAGGCAGGTCAACGCCTGGCCGGCTGGGATCCGCTTACGCGCCCCATCGTTTCGGAATATGCCGGCACGGTGCGTTTCGAAAACATCGACGAAGGTGTCACGGTCGCCAAGCAGTTGGATGAAGTCACAGGCTTGTCCACATTGGTTGTGATCACGCCCAAGACGCGTGGCGGTAAAGTCGTCATGCGTCCGCAGATCAAGCTTCTTAACGAAGCCGGCGAAGAGGTCAAGATTGCCGGTACCGACCACTCCGTGAATATCACTTTCCCGGTCGGCGCACTGATCACGGTCCGTGACGCGCAGCAGGTCACCGTCGGCGAAGTCCTGGCGCGTATTCCGCAAGAATCGCAAAAGACGCGCGATATTACCGGGGGTCTGCCACGTGTGGCGGAACTGTTCGAAGCACGTTCACCGAAAGATGCCGGCATGCTCGCCGACGTTACGGGTACGGTTTCGTTCGGTAAGGACACCAAGGGCAAGCAGCGCCTGGTCATCACCGATCTGGACGGCATCAGCCACGAGTTCCTTATTCCCAAGGAAAAGCAGGTACTGGTGCACGATGGCCAGGTGGTGAACAAGGGCGAAATGATCGTCGACGGCCCAGCCGACCCGCACGATATCCTGCGTTTGCAAGGCATCGAGCGGCTTGCCAGCTACGTGGTCAACGAAGTGCAGGATGTGTACCGTCTGCAGGGTGTGAAGATCAACGACAAGCACATTGAAGTGATTGTTCGCCAGATGCTGCGCCGTGTGAACATTACCAACGCCGGCGACACGAGCTTCATTACGGGCGAACAGGTCGAGCGTTCAGAATTCCTGAACGAGAACGACCGCATGGAAGCCGATGGCAAGCTTCCCGCCACCTTCGATAACGTGCTGCTGGGCATCACCAAGGCATCGCTGTCGACGGATTCGTTCATCTCCGCCGCTTCCTTCCAGGAAACCACGCGAGTTCTTACCGAAGCTGCCATCATGGGCAAACGGGACGATCTGCGGGGTCTGAAGGAGAACGTCATTGTGGGTCGCTTGATACCAGCCGGTACCGGCATGGCGTATCACATGGCCCGCAAAGACAAGGAGGCCAACGAAGCCGCCGAACGTCAAGCCGCTCGCATCCTGGCCAATCCTTTCGAGGATGCGCCATCGGGCGAAACGGTGGAGACGCACGAAGGTGCCGCTCCCAATGAAGGCGCTGACGTACCCGCCGACGAGTAATATCGGCAGAGTGTTGTAAGCTGAAACGCCGGGCGGCTTCGTCCGGCGTTTTTTATCGTGCGCCAGGCAGGGCGTACCCACAGGATTGGCGGCGGTAATGGAAGAAAGGCAAGCGATTGATTATGAATAAACTTACTGGCGAATACCTCGTGGGTGAATGGAGCGAACTATTGGATCGCTTCCCACCACAGACAATGTCGCATATCTTGCGGCTCGCCGAAGCAAACCTGGATGAATTGGCCACGAATTTTTACGAACACATGCTTCAGGATCCCGTGGCGTCGCAGTTTCTTACGCACGAGCAGGTCAAGACCCGCTTGCATGGCTCGATGAAGGCATGGATTGTTCGTCTTTTCCAGATAGGCCCGGAAAGCGAGATGCCGGCATTCATCGCGCAGCAGGCGAAGGTGGGTGAGGTGCATGCCCGTATCGATCTGCCGGTGCATCTGGTGCTGCGAGGAGCGCGCAATCTTAAAGACACTATGCTGCGGGCAATCCAGGCGGACAGCGATCACGATGGCGTGCGCAAACTGCAGGTCGCCCACCTGATGTCGATAATGATCGATTACGCCATGGAAATCATGAGCCAGGTGTATTCGTCGGCGCATGACCGCAACGCGCGCGCCGAGGAGTCGTATCGACTGTTCTCGGTGGCGCAAAATATTTCCACCGAGAAAGAGCGCCAGCGTGCAGCCTTGCTGGACTGGGAGAACGAAGTCATGTTCAACCATGCCGTGGGGCTGAATGGCATCGACCTGCCGCGTATCGGCGCCAGCGAGTTCGGGCTTTGGTTCCGCCATAAAGGCGCGCATGCTTTCCAGGGGTCGGAAGAGTCGCAGATGATACTCGACGCAATAAACCAGATCGACGACGTGCAACTGCCTGCCTTTGCCGCATCCGTACAAGTGAAAAATGATCCCATGCGGCAACTGCGCGATCTACGCGAGAAAACGCGCAGTATTGGCTTTCATCTGGAGCGTTTGTTCGAACAGCATAGTGAACTGGAAGCGGGGCGCGACGTGCTGACGCGCCTGCTAAGCCGCAAATTCCTGCCGGCGGTGCTGGGCAAGGAAGTGAACTACGCCAGGACCAGCGGTGCCATGTTCGCGCTGCTGGCCATCGACATCGACCATTTCAAGAACATCAACGACACCCATGGCCACGAGGCAGGCGATCTGGTGTTGCAGCAATTCGCTGCGGTACTCACCAATACAAGCAGAGGCGGGGATTATGTGTTCCGGCTGGGCGGCGAGGAGTTCCTGATGCTGCTGGTGGACGTGGATACGAACTCGGCACTGCGAGTGGCCGAGAAGCTGCGCCGCCAGATAGCGTCGGAGGCTTTCCGCGCGCCCATGGACAAGACGCTGAAGGTTACGGTAAGCATAGGCCTGGCGTTACATGGCGGCCATCCGGACTATCAGCACACGATGCGCAGGGCGGACACGGCGCTGTATCAGGCCAAGAATAATGGTCGTAATCAGGTGGTGGCTGCCTGAATTTTTAATACGCCGCCGGGGGAAGGCATTGCCGTGGCTGGTCCCTTGGCCTGCTCGGCGCCCTGCGCGCCTCGCCCGCATCGCCTGACTCGTCCGCGCATCCGCGCTCCCTTCGTCGACGGCTCGCTGCGGCCGCGAAGCCCAGCCACGGCAATGCCTCCCCCCGACGGCTGCATTGTCTGGTATTGAGCGGATTCTGGGACGGCCAGCGTGCTTGGCCTGCTTGCACCGCAGTGGTGGTTGAAGGAGAAGCGGCTGGCGCTCGCCCTCTCCGGCCGGCCAGCCCGGCCGTCGCGGGCATCGGTGCTGGGCTGGCATTGCGTGTTCTGGCGGGCGTTGGGTGATGGCTTTCTGGAATTGCTGGGCTGCCGTGCGATCAATGCCGCAAACAGCCGACAGCGCTGGCCCGTCCATCGTCCCTGAACCATAACGCAAGGCGCCGGTGGCGGGGGCTGGGGGGAGCGAACGATGCGGGTGCGCCGTGTGGCTGGTCGTTTTCGGGATGCAAGGTGGCAGCTGTTCGAACGGCGTGCTTGTGGATGATCCGGGGGATCATCCACCGCCGTAGTTCTGCCACCGCCCGAAAACGGCCAGACGCGCGGGAAGTTACGGCAACGCCGTAACCGCGAACGCCTGAGCGCCACCCAGCCCCCGCCACCGGCGCCGGTTTATATACCAGAAGCGACCGGACAAGATGTCACCGGCGTCGGTTTATATACCGGACCAGACGAGACGACAGATGGCGAAGCGACAAATTAAACACCGCTATTGACCGCGCTACAACCCCATGCTACGATGGCGAGCTTACTAAAGGGTTTATTTGCCAATAAAGTCTTTAGTGAACAGAAGCATTGCCGCAAGACCCGCTCTTTTACGTATTTTCGTGTCAGGCGGTTTTTGCGCAAAACCGCCTGAAGCTTCCGTTAGTGCCCGGCCCATGCCCAGCCTATCGCAGCAGGCGTCTCTCAAATACGTGAATCAGTACGAAAGTACGTCAAAGGATGCGTTAAGGTCATGCCAACCATTAGCCAACTCGTGCGCAAGCCGCGCGAAGTCTCCCGCGAGAACAGCAAGAGCCCAGCGCTCGAAAACTGCCCTCAGCGTCGTGGTGTTTGCACCCGTGTGTACACCACCACACCTAAAAAACCTAACTCGGCGTTGCGTAAAGTCGCCAAGGTCCGTCTTACCAATGGTTTCGAAGTCATTTCGTACATCGGCGGTGAAGGCCACAACCTGCAGGAACACTCGGTCGTTCTCGTGCGCGGTGGTCGTGTAAAAGACTTGCCTGGTGTTCGCTACCACATTGTCCGCGGTTCGCTGGATTTGCAAGGGGTCAAAGACCGCAAGCAATCGCGTTCCAAGTACGGTGCCAAGCGCCCGAAAAAAGCCTAAGTTTTTCCGTTGGCCAGAAATCTGGTCGTATCAGTGCAGCCGTGGGCGTGCGCCCATAGCATGTAAGTGACCCTTTCTTTAAAGTGGTCGTGACCGCCAAAAAGCGGTTCAACTGAACTGTCACAAGGAAGTTAAAATGCCTCGTCGTCGCGAAGTCCCCAAGCGTGATATTCTCCCCGATCCAAAATTTGGCAGCATCGAGCTCGCCAAGTTCATGAACGTTGTTATGTTGTCTGGCAAGAAAGCCGTTGCTGAACGTATTGTCTACGGCGCGTTTGCCCAGATTCAGGCTAAAACTGGCAAAGAGCCGATCGAGGTGTTCAATCTTGCCATCAGCAACATCAAGCCCCTCGTCGAAGTGAAAAGCCGCCGTGTCGGTGGTGCGAACTATCAAG
>CAZONP010000182.1:0-5320 GCA_964581155.1 uncultured Candidimonas sp.
CGGAGTAACGCAGCAGGTTAAGGTCTTTCAGGTTGGCAATGATGCGAAACAGAGTTGCCTTGGGCAGCCCAGTGCGCTCCATGAGGTCTTTTCCGCTAAGTTCAGGCTCGGCGGTAGTGAAACATTGAAGCACTCGTATGCCTCGGGCCAGGGCGCTCTGCGGCTCGTTGGCTCCGCGGCCCAGGCCGTCGTTTGAGTGCTGTGTCTTCTTGTCTGGCGCTGAGATCATGCGTGGTGGTATCCAGGTAAACCCATAAATAACTGGTTGTGTGGGGAGTGTAATCGTAAAGCCAGGCCGAGGCCGTTTATTGGGTGGTCCGAACCCGCCATTATATCGTTCCTGACAGCAAGATTAATTGCGTCGCTCCGGATTTTGTGGTCTTATAGTCTCATTAATCGCAAGTAAACTCTAGTTTAATGAATAGATAAAACCTAGTCACTATAGGGAAGGAAAAGACATGGCCGACAATAAAGACGTTGGTGCGCCCAGCGTTATGCATCCCGTAGCCACCGAGGATTGGCTAAACAAAACGCGGGAAGCTATTTTGGAACCCGAACTGGCTATCGTTGACCCACATCATCATTTATGGGGCGCGCCCCGCCCTCAGTATCTGTTGGAGGAGTTCTCCGAGGACGTCAATAGTGGCCACAACATTCAGGCTACGGTTTTTGCGGATTGCACAGAGCAGTATCGAAGCACCGGCCCAGAGCATATGCGCCCACTGGGCGAAACTGAATTTGCCCGAAGTATTGCGGAACAAAGTGCCAGTGGCAGGTTCGGCAAAACCAAATATTGTGCTGGCATCATCAGCTACGCTGACCTTCGTGCAGGCGCCGCAGTCCGTGAAGTGCTGGAAGGCCACATTGAAGTAGGAAAGGGGTTATTCAAGGGCATACGTCAGTCGACATCGTGGGATGCCGACAGCGCGCTTCGCACAACGGCTCGCACGCCGCCCGCCCGCCTGCTTTACGACCCGGTCCTGCGTGAAGGCTTCGCTCAGTTGGCGCCGCTTGGTCTTACCTTTGATTCCTGGGTTTATCATCATCAATTGGAAGATGTGAATGATTTAGCCCGTGATTTTCCGGAAACGACCATTATTCTGGATCATGTCGGCGGTCCCTTGGGTATTGGGCCATATGCGGGAAAGCGTGATGAAGTCTTTGCGATCTGGTCCCAAGGCATCAAAAAGCTGGCGCTGAATCCGAATGTATACGTAAAACTTGGCGGGTTGAGCATGAGAGTCAGCGGCTTTGGCTTTCATGAAATGGAGGCCCCGCCGTCGTCCGAATACATGGCAAAGGTATGGCGTCCTTACATCGAAACATGCATCGAAGCGTTTGGCACAGACCGGGCAATGTTTGAAAGCAATTTTCCCGTGGATAAGATTTCATGCAGTTATGCCACGATGTGGAACGCTTTCAAGCGCCTTGCGTCAGGCTGCACAGCCGATCAGAAGGCGGATTTGTTCAGCCGGACGGCTGCCAAGGTGTATGGTCTGGAATGAATAGTCCTTCCCCAACTCCAGTAGAAGCCATCAATGCACGTCGAAGTATTCGTGCGTTCAAGCGTGATTCGGTGCCGCGTGCAGTCATCGAGGAAATACTGTCTTTGGCGGCACGCGCCCCTAGCGGTTCGAATATTCAACCATGGCAGGTGATTGTGCTGACCGGACGCACATTGACCGACATGAGCGGCAAGTTGACCGCACGTGCGCTTGCCGGTGATGTGGGTGAGCAGGAGTATGCATACTATCCCCGCAAATGGAGCGAACCTTATCTTGGCCGCCGACGAGCGCTTGGGTGGAGTCTTTACAACTCCTTGGGGATCGAGCGTGGTCAGGAAGACAGGATGCGTCGGCAACACGCAAGAAATTTTGCGTTCTTCGATGCCCCGGTGGGACTGCTCTTTACGATAGACAGAACCCTGGAGATCGGAAGCTGGCTCGACTATGGCATGTTTTTACAGAACATCATGATCGCCGCACGGGGCTTGGGATTGCATACTTGCCCACAGGCTGCCTTCGCCATTTATCACAAGCAGATCGCCGAAGCACTGGAAATCCCACCAGAGCGGCAGCTGATCTGTGGAATGGCTTTGGGGTACGCCGACCTCGATGCGCCCGAGAATAAGTTGCGCACAGACCGGGCGCCAGTCAAGGACTTCACGCGCTGGCTTGACTGAACAGATACTGGTGTCGATACACCAGTATCTCGGCAACAAACCTTTTGAATAAAATTACTGCTGCGGAATTTTCGCAGCGGCGGCGGCTTCGCCCCAACGCTGGATCTCACTAAGTTGAAATTTTCGCAACTCTTCAGCGCCTGCCGGGAAGGCGAACCAGTTGGTCCGGTCCAGGAAATCTTGCGCTTCGGGTTCCTTATAGATTTCAACAAAATGCTCGGACAGCGTATCGATGATTGACTGGGGTGTGCCGGCTGGAGCAAAGGCGGCTGTCCAGTTGATCATATAGTAATTAGGCGTTCCCTCTTCCTGAAGGGTGGGTACGTCAGGCACGGACTTTACGCGTTGATCGTCGGTCACGGCCAGAATACGCATTGTGCCGCCCTGTGCAAACGGTATGACAGCCCCCAGGTCCGCAAAAACAAAATCCACGTGTCCGCCGGCAAGATCCGTTAAGGCTGGCGCCGCGCCTTTATAGGGAATGTATTCAGCCTTGATGCCGTTCTGGGCCAGAAATAATTCAGTGGCAATTCGGTAGGAGGCGCTGCCGCCCCCGTAGTTAAGCGAATTGGGGTTTTTCGTGGCTTCGTCCACCAGATCTTTAACGGTCTTGAAAGGTGAGTCAGCTTTCACCGCGAGCGCCATTGGGCCATACGCGAGTTTGGCGATCGGGGATAGCTGCTTCACGGGATCATACGGCAGCTTTTTGAACATGACGACGTTTGTCGTCACTGGTGAATTACTTGCGAGCAGCAATGTGTAGCCGTCTGGCTGAGCATTCACTACGGCTTCGGCCGCGATAAAGCTGTTGGCACCGGGGCGATTCTCCACCATTACGGGTACGCCAATTCGTTCGCTCAGCTTCTTGGCGGCGTAGCGGGCATTGGTGTCTGTTCCGCTGCCGGGCGGAAACGAAACAACCAGTTTGATTGGCTTCTCAGGATAGGCTGCGCTTACAACGCCGCTTAGAAGTAAACAGGCCCCTAGGCCCACCAGCGATTTTCTCAGCAATGTATACATCATGTCCTCCAGATAGTGGCAAATATCGCTTCGCGCCAATTGGCGGCCGCACGATTCTTGGAATAGGCTTGCCAGGCAAGCCTTACGTTGCGGTTATAGCCTTGAGGGAACGATCATGGCTAATACTATCTAGTGAGCTCCTGATACGTTTCATGTATCACCTCTACTTGGTCAAATGAGAAGATTGACCACGCGGCCCTACCGCTCCATTAAAAGTTTCGTTGTTGCTCTTGACTCGTTTTAATGAAGATTATATTATTATATCAATACGAAGTATTCAAAAAATGAGACAAACGGTTCGCTAAAAAGTTGTTGTGCAAACTTTTCAGCGTAAGAGGAGGTTGTATGGGCAGTCCACTGTGTGTCGGACAGGCGCTCACCCTGCCCTGCGGGGCCGTGTTGGGCAACCGTTTTGCAAAGGCAGCCCTAACTGAAGGTCTGGCTGACGCGGACAATAGCCCAACCGCCCGGCACGATACACTCTATCGGCGCTGGTCGCTGGGGGGCGCGGGCTTGGTCATCACAGGCAATGTTCAGGTGGATCGTCGGTTCCTGGAGCGCCCCGGGAACATCGTCATCGATGAAGTGACCGCGCTGGATGCGCTTATGGCCTATGCCAGGGCCGGTACCGTGGCGGGCAATCATTTGTGGATGCAGATCAATCATCCTGGACGCCAGACGCCGCTTCATGTTCACGCCAGTCCGCTTGCTCCATCCGCAGTGCCTGTGGCCTTGCCAGGATTCGGTCGGCCTGTGGCGATGACAGAGGCGGAAATTACCGAGACGATTGGCCGGTTTCGGTACGTAGCGGGTGTGGCTCGCGCAGCCGGCTTCACCGGCGTTCAAATACATGCGGCACATGGTTATTTGATTTCACAATTTTTAAGTCCGCTAGCTAATCGGCGCACTGATCAATGGGGCGGCAGCCTTGAAAACCGCGCCCGGTTCCTGCTGCTGGCGGTGCGTGCCATCCGCGCAGAGGTCGGTACGGGTTTTCCCATTTCTGTAAAGCTGAACTCTGCCGATTTTCAACAAGGTGGCTTCACTAATGACGAGTGTTTGCAAGTCGTCCGCTGGCTGGAGCACGAGGGTATTGATTTGCTTGAGATCTCTGGGGGCACTTACGAGCAGCCTCAGATGGTCGTAGCGGGTCGAGCAAAGAATGCGGATCCTCTGTTGGACGACGTCCGGTCCAGCACCGCCACGCGCGAGGCCTATTTTCTTCATTATGCGACGGCCCTCCGGTCAGCAACGTCAACGCCGCTGATGGTGACGGGCGGCTTTCGGTCGCTCACCGCGATGGAACAGGCGTTACACGAGGGATCAATGGATATCGTGGGCTTGGGCCGGCCGCTAATTACGGACCCCGAGGGTCCGCGCAAATTGCTGGACGGCACGCTGGACCGGCTTTCCGCCCATGAGCAAACCCTGCGCCTTGAGAGCACAGGAGAAACGAATGCGGCGGCAAGTTTGGCTGACATGCGCGGCTGGGGTATCCAAAGCTGGTTTTGTGTGCAGCTTCTAAGGCTCGGCGATGGTCGCGACCCCGATACAACACTAAGCGTCTATGACGCGTTGCAGTGCTATCGCACGAACGAGGCGCAGGCCATGCAACGTCGAACTCAAAATTTAACCAGGACGGTAGAGCAATGAGCGGCAGAACACTATTTGACATGTTGGAGCACGCGCCAGACGCATCTCCATTCGTTAGTTTCAACGGATGTGAAATGACGTATGGCCAATTCAAGGACCGCGTGCTTCGTATTGCTGGCGGGTTGCAGCGCCATGGGATTCAGCGTGGCGACGTGGTTGGAATCTGGCTGCCCAATACGCCCGAATGGGCAGCGGCCGCTTTTGCGTGCGCACGTATCGGGGCCACGGCATTAAGTTTGAACTTGCGATACGGCAATAAGGAAATTGCGGATTTCATCGCCCGTGCACAGTGCAAGGCATTGTTTTACACACCGGAATACCGGGGCCGCAACTTTGACGACGTACTCGCATCAATTGACATAGATTCGCTAAAAAGCTTGATGCTGACCATTCCTTCGTCCGATGACGGCCAATCGCTGGGCGCGGTGCAGGCTGTTCCATTGGAGGTCCTGTCGGCAGGCGATC
>CAZONP010000183.1:0-254 GCA_964581155.1 uncultured Candidimonas sp.
TTCTTCGGCAAGGAACCGCGCAAGGACGTCAATCCAGATGAAGCCGTCGCTGCGGGTGCCGCCATTCAGGGTTCTGTTCTGTCGGGCGACCGCAAAGACGTGTTGCTGCTCGATGTGACTCCATTGTCCCTGGGCATTGAAACGCTGGGCGGCGTCATGACAAAAATGATCCAGAAGAACACCACGATTCCCACCCGCTTCGCGCAAGTGTTCTCTACGGCCGACGACAACCAGCCGGCCGTGACGATCAAGGT
>CAZONP010000183.1:302-5317 GCA_964581155.1 uncultured Candidimonas sp.
GAACGCGAAATCGCCGCCGGCAACAAGGCGCTGGGCGAGTTCAATCTTGAAGGAATTCCGCCGTCTTCGCGTGGCACCCCTCAAATTGAAGTCACGTTCGATCTCGACGCCAACGGCATATTGCACGTGTCAGCCAAAGACAAGGGCACCGGCAAGGAAAACAAAATTACCATCAAGGCGAATTCCGGTCTTACCGACCAGGAAATCGAACGTATGGTGAAAGACGCCGAAGCCAATGCGGAAGAGGACCACCGCATTGCCGAGCTGGCTCTTGCACGTAACCAAGCCGAAGCGCTGGTGCACTCCACGCGCAAGTCGTTGGAAGAATACGGCGACAAGCTCGAGTCGGCCGAAAAGGAAAGCATCGAAGCTGCCATCAAGGAGCTCGAAGAAGTGCTGAAGGATGGCGACAAGGCGGCTATCGACGCTAAAACCGACGCGTTGTCCACTGCATCGCAAAAACTGGGCGAGAAAATGTACGCCGACATGCAGGCCCAGGCGGCCGCGTCGCAAGCGGCAGCTGAAGCCACGGAACCTGCCGACGAAAACGTCGTCGATGCAGACTTCAAAGAGGTCAAGCGCGATCAGTAAGGCCTGGTCGTAGTTCGTTCGAGCCCGGTTTCTGGCGTTATGCTGGAAATCGGGCATTCTTGTTCAGAAAGAATAAACGTCACAGACGCAAGCAATTCAAATGGCAAAACGCGATTATTATGAGACCCTGGGGGTGGCGAAGAACGCCTCCGATGATGAGCTGAAGAAGGCTTATCGCAAACTGGCCATGAAGTATCATCCGGACCGCAATCCAGACAGCAAGGAAGCGGAAGAAAAATTCAAGGAAGCCAAAGAGGCTTACGAGATGCTTTCCGACGAGCAGAAACGCGGCGCTTACGACCGTTTCGGCCACGCGGGCGTGGACCCCAATGCGGGTGCTGGCGCGGGCATGGGTGGCGCCGGGTTTGCCGATGCTTTCGGAGATATATTCGGGGAAATCTTTGGCGGCGGTGGCGGTGGCGGTGGCCGCCGAGGCGGTCCGCAGGTGTATCGCGGCGCCGATCTGAAGTACACCCTGGACATCAGCCTGGAGCAGGCTGCCAATGGGTTCGACACCGAAATCCGGGTGCCCAGCTGGGAAACCTGCGACGTTTGCAAAGGCTCGGGCGCCAAGCCTGGCACCCACGCAAAAACCTGCCACACCTGCGACGGCGCTGGTGCGGTACGCATGCAACAGGGTTTCTTCAGCGTGCAGCAAACTTGCCCCACGTGCCACGGCACCGGTAAGGAAATTCCCGATCCCTGCACTGGTTGCGACGGCGTTGGCCGCACGCGCAAGAACAAGACACTACAGGTGAAGATACCCGCAGGCATCGACGACGGCATGCGCATACGCTCGTCCGGCAATGGTGAACCCGGAGTCAATGGCGGACCTCCCGGCGACTTGTATGTGGAAATCCATCTCAAGCCTCATGGCATCTTCCAACGTGAGGGCGAAGACTTGCATTGCGAGCTCACCATCCCGTTCACCAAGGCGGCCCTGGGCGGCGAACTGGAAGTTCCAACGCTGGCGGGCCGGGGTGCAATCACGATTCCTGAAGGAACCCAGACGGGCAAAACGTTCCGCCTGCGCGGCAAGGGAATACGCGGTTTGCGGGCGAGTTATCCCGGTGACCTGTACTGCCATATATCGGTGGAAACGCCCGTTCGCCTTAGCGAGGATCAGAAGAAAATACTTCGCCAATTCGAGGCGTCGCTTACACAAGGCGGCGAAAGGCACTCGCCCAAAAGCGAATCCTGGACTGATCGGGTGAAGAACTTTTTTTCGTAAAGGCCAATATGCCAGCTCGGCTGGCGTTGTGCAGGTCCATGAATAACGCCCGCAATTGCGGGCGTTATTCACGAGTGCAACAGCGCTTATTTTGTAGCTGTCTGTTTATTGGCGTCCGCCGCCACGGCTGTGCTGAAGCCGGCCGGGTCCAGGCGTTTGCGCAGTGCCGCATTTACCGTTTCCGCAGTAAGACCGGACAGCGCGTCATCGATTTTCCTGGACCATTCGAAGCTACGATCCAGTTGCAGGTAGTTCAACCATGTGGAAGCCAGTACGCCGTCCCGGGCGCGAGCAAGCTTGCGGTAATTGAGCAATGCGGTGATGCCTTCAGCAACCTCCTGTTTGGTGAATCCGTCTTTCAAGACGCGCTGCAATTCCTCAGTGATGGCTTGTTCCAGGCGCTTGCTGTTTTCAGGAGCGTGTATGGCATAGATCGTCCAATCCCCGGAAGGTTCGTACGAAGAGATGTCGAGCTGACTGCGCACGTCGTAGGAAAGTCCGTCCTGCACGCGCACGCGAGTCCACAAGCGTGACGTTTCCGAAGCGCCAAGCAAATAATTTGCCAGATAAAGCGCAGCGTAGTCCGGGTCTGTGTCCTGGACGTTCAGCGGCAGCTTACTGAGCAGGAATGCGTTTGCCTTATCGGGGGTATTGATCGCGAATTCCTTGGGCGGGACAGGTCGATATGGATCGGCCAGCCGCTGGTAAGGAGGCGCCTTGCGCCAGTCCTTCAGCCCTCGCGCCAGCGATGACCTGACAGCTGCATCGTCGAACGCGCCGACGGCTGAAAACAAGATGGTGCCCGCACCGTAGAATTCTTTATGAAAGCGTGCAAGGTCTTGCTGGCCAAGGGCTGCGACCTGGGCGCGTTCCTCGTCGAAAGTGGGGGTGTAGCGTACGTCTTCCTTAGGCCATGGGTTGGCATAGCGCGACAGTTCTCGCGACGCAAGCGCGCTGGGTTCCGCCAGCGCATTCTTGATCGATGTGTTGACCTGACGCTGGTATTCCGTCAGTTCCTTGGCGGGAAAGTTGGCGTCGCGAACAATGTGGAGCACCAGCTCAACAAGCGCGGGCAGATTGGCCTTGGTGGTCGACATGCCTACAACCACGACGCCGGCTTGGCCCCCGAAGCTCACATCGGCCTGCAGGGCGTTGTATTTGTCCTGGATCTCCTGGCGTGACATCGTGCCCGTACCGTGATCCAGCAACGACGCCACTGCACCCGATACAGCGCGATGGCCTTCCAGGTCCTTGGCAGTGCCGAACTGGATCAATAATTGCGCCTCGACGCGGTCGCCGCGTGTGGGTTTGGGAAGCAGGGCCAGCTTAACTTTGCCGTTAGGCAGGTCCAGAGGCTCGCGTTGGGTCATGCCGTTAATGTTTTCGGGGCTGGGATCGAAGGCGGCCACGTCCTGGCTTATTTCCTTGCCTTCATAGCCTTTCAGCAGCGCTTGCACGTCGACCGCTTCCGTCTTCGGGGCGCGCACCGGCTGCTCTGTGGGGATGTACAAGCCTGTCGTGCGATTGCTGGGTGTCAGCCAAGCCACCGTGGCACGCTGCACGTCAGCAAGCTGGACTTTTTCAATACGGTCGCGATCCAGGAAGAACAGTCGCCAATCGCCATCGCTGACGGTGCTGGACAGGGCGCCAGCCAATGCAACGGGGTCGGCATAGGTCTGGGACCAATCCGTTAGCCATCTACTGCGTATGCGATCAAGATCGGACTGCGAGAATGGCGTCTTGGCAATCGACTCCAGGGTGGCATTCATGGTTTCGAGGGCTCGGGGCTGGTCCATACCGGGCTCGAGTTGAGCGCCAAAGAAGGTATAGCCTGGCTGATACATGCCGGCGGCAAACCCGAAGACCTCGGCGCTAAGATTGTTTTCCACCAGGTCACGATACAAGCGTCCGGAGGGGGTGTCGGCCAGTATGCCCACGCCCATGCTCAAGGCGGCGAAATCCGGACTTGTAGCGGCCGGAGCGTGGAACAAGGCGGCTATCAGGGGACTGCCGCCTTGTCGGCGTATTATTACATTGCGCTCGCCGTCCTGTACCGGCTCTACCGTGTATTCAGGCGGCAATTTGCGTTCAGGGCGTGGGATCTGGGCAAACGCCTTTTGTATCGTGTGAAGCGTGGCGGCTGCGTCGAATTTACCGGTCACGATCAGTACGGCGTTGTCGGGCTGGTAGTAAGTTTTATAGAAGGCGCGCAGCTGCGCGATGTCCACGTTCTCGACATCGGAGCGCGCCCCTATGGTGTTTTTCCCATAGTTATGCCACTGGAAGGCGGCAGCCTGCATTTGTTGAATCAGAACTTGAAACGGGCTGTTCTCACCGCGTTCCATTTCGTTGCGCACCACCGTCATTTCGGCGTCCAGGTCCTCACGCGCAATAAGCGAATTCACCATGGCGTCGGCCTGCCAGTTCAGATACCAGGCAAGGGTTTCGGGATTGGCTGCGAAGCTGGCATAGTAGTTGGTGCGGTCCGCGCTGGTCGAACCATTGGCCTGCAGACCGCGCCGGGAAAACTCGGCAAGGGCGTTGCGCATGGTGGGTGTGCCGCGAAACAGCATGTGTTCAAGCAAGTGCGCCATACCCGTTTCGCTGTAGTTCTCGTGGCGCGAGCCCACAAGATACGTCATGTTGACGGTGGTCGTCGGTTTGGAGCTGTCGGGTGCGAACACGACGCGCAAGCCGTTATCCAGGCGGTATTCGGTTACGCCTTCCACCGACGGGCCTTGCGCAATGCCGGCAGGCAGGTCCAGCGCGTATGCAGGCATGGCCAGGAAAGGCAGAACCAGCAGACTGGCCAAGTAAATCTTTATTCGCGATAAGGATAAAAGCATTCGTGTGGTTCCGAAAGTAAATAGGGCGGGCCGGACGTGGGGAGCTTATTTCGAAAGGTTACGCATGGCCTGTTCAAGGCCGGCAACTGTAACGCTGTACATACGGTCGTGCATGATGTTCTTGATAATAGCGATGGACTGCCGATATTGCCAATAGGCCTCCGGCTCCGGGTTCAACCAGACCGCCTTTGGCCAGTTTTCCAGCAGGCGTTGCATCCATGCCGCGCCGGTTTCCTTGTTGTAGTGTTCGACCGACCCACCCGGTTGCAGGATCTCGTAGGGGCTCATGGTGGCGTCGCCCACGATGATCAGGCGCCAGTCATCGTTGTACTTGCGCAGGATGTCCC
>CAZONP010000184.1:0-5309 GCA_964581155.1 uncultured Candidimonas sp.
GGTCACCAAGGGCATCCCTGCTGACCGCATCTATGCTGAAGGCAAGGGCGAAACAAGTCCTGTTGCTTCGAACAGCACTCGTGAAGGCCGCGCACAAAACCGTCGCGTAGAGATCGAAATCGTTGGCGTCCGCAAGTAATACTCCGTTGTAATACTTGTTGCGTTAAACGCTACAATAAGGGCTCCGCATTGCGGGGCCCTTATTCATTTGGACTGCCCATGAACGCCACAGCCACCTCCCAAAACCCGACAGCAACCAATGTAGACCAGGCCGAGCTCGATAAGTTCAGTGCGCTGGCGTCGCGGTGGTGGGATCCTGAAAGCGAATTCAAGCCACTGCACGCCATTAACCCCTTGCGCCTGGACTGGATCCTGGACCAGGCCGGCGCGCTAAGTGGTAAAAGCGTACTGGATGTGGGTTGCGGCGGTGGAATCCTGGCCGAAAGCATGGCCAAACTTGGCGCGAAGGTCACAGGCATCGACCTGGCTGAAAAATCGCTTACGGTGGCGCGCCTGCACGGACTGGAAACCGGCATAGAGGTCAACTACCAGGCAATCAGCGCCGAAGACATGGCGGCAAGTCACCCAGCACA
Organism: uncultured Candidimonas sp.; assembly: GCA_964581155.1. Classification (GTDB taxonomy): domain Bacteria; phylum Pseudomonadota; class Gammaproteobacteria; order Burkholderiales; family Burkholderiaceae_B; genus Pollutimonas. The sequence continues at coordinate 594 of CAZONP010000184.1, forward strand.
GTTCGATGTCGTCACCTGCATGGAAATGCTGGAACACGTACCAGATCCTGCGTCTATCGTGCAGGCCTGCGCCACGCTGGTGAAACCGGGGGGCTGGGTGTTCTTCTCCACCCTGAACCGCAACCCCAAGTCCTTCCTGTTTGCCATCGTGGCTGCGGAATACGTATTGCGCATGCTGCCCAGGGGCACGCATAGCTACGAAAACCTCATCAAACCCAGCGAGCTTGCTGCGTCGGTGCGCAAGGCGGGGCTGGCCACGGTCACGCTTTCGGGGCTGGAATACAACCCCATCACCGATTTATACAAGCTCAGCAACGACACGTCGGTCAACTATATGATGGCCACTCGCCGCGAGGAATAGTCACCATGCAAAAGCTTGTTTTGTTCGACTTCGACGGCACACTGGCCGACACCGCGCCTGACTTGGCAGCTGCCGCCAACAAGCAGCGCACGCGCAAGGGCTTGGCAGCCCTTCCCAGTGAAATCTTCCGGCCATACGCGTCGCATGGCGCACGCGGCTTGCTCAAGGCAAGCCTCGACATGGATCCGGATCATCCTGAATTCGAAGCGCATCGCGATCAGTTCCTGGCCGATTACGAACAAGACATGACCACGCTTACCACCCTGTTTCCAGGGATCAACGAATTGCTTAAGGCGTTGAAGAGCCATGGGTACGCCTGGGGCATCGTGACCAACAAGATGGAATATCTTGCCATCCCCCTGGTTGTGCACCTGGGTTTATACACTGATTGCGCCGTCACGGTAGGGGGCGACACCACTGCCCATGCCAAACCGCACCCTGCCCCTTTGCTGTACGCCGCCAGTAAAGCCGGCTTCGAACCGGAAAACTGCGTTTATGTGGGCGACGACGAACGCGACATCATTGCCGGCAAAGCCGCCGGCATGGCCACCATTGTGGCTGCCTATGGCTATTGCGGCCATCAAACGTCATTGCACCACTGGGAAGCTAATGCCATAGCCCAGTCGCCACACGACTTATGGCCAGCCATTCAACAATGGGCCGGCCAGTAAGGAAGGACTTGTAAGGTATTAGTCGACGACGGTGACGGCTGCCGCATTGCCTTTATAAGATCCTGCAGCGGTGAACAAGACGTCGGTCGACGAATTCAGTCCCGTTTCAGCCGAATCCTGCAGAACACCAATAATAAAGCCCACCCCCACCACCTGCATGGCCAGGTCGTTGGAAATGCCGAACAGGCTGCAAGCCAACGGTATCAGCAATAGCGATCCACCCGCCACGCCGGAAGCGCCACACGCGCATACGGCGGCAACCACGCTTAACAGAAGCGCCGTCGGGATATCCACAACTATGCCCAGCGTATTGACGGCAGCGAGCGTGAGCACTGTGATGGTCACGGCCGCCCCCGCCATATTTATGGTCGCACCCAGAGGAATGGAGACAGAATACGTGTCTTCCTCCAGGCCCAGACGTTTGCACAAGGCCAGATTGACCGGTATGTTCGCCGCCGAGCTGCGAGTGAAAAATGCCGTTATGCCGCTTTCGCGCAGGCAGGTAAAGACCAAGGGATAGGGATTATGGCGAATCTTGACGAACACGATGAGCGGATTGACCACCAACGCCACGAAGACCATGCAGCCGATCAATACGACCAGTAATTTGGCGTAATCCAGAAGCACGCCGAATCCCGTCTGGGCAATGGTGGAAGCCACAAGACCGAAGATACCTATTGGGGCAAGCCGGATCACAAGCTTCACGATGAAGGACAGGCTGGCGGAAATATCGGCCAACACATTCTTCGTGGAGCCATGCGCATGGCGCAGCGCCACGCCAATGGCGATGGCCCACGCCAGAATCCCGATATAGTTCCCGTTGATCAGGGCGTTGACCGGATTGTCGACCACATTGAGCAACAGCGTCTTCAACACTTCGCCAATATTTCCAGGCGGGCTTAGCGCCTCGGCTGTTTCCTTCAGTTGCAGGGTCAGCGGGAACATGAAACTGGCAAGCACCGCCACCAAGGCAGCAAAAAAAGTCCCAGCAATATAAAGAACCAGGATTGAGCCTATGCTGGTTTGTTGGCCCTGCTTGTGATTGGCAATAGATGCCGCGACCAAGACAAACACCAAGATGGGTGCCACGGCCTTCAAGGCACTGACGAAGAGCTCGCCCAACAAGTCCACATAAACGGCGGTCGACGGCGACAACACAGCCAGTAAAACACCCGCAACCAGCCCTACCAGGATTTGAGTCACCAGGCTGCCGCGAAGTATGAACTGCAGGAAACCACTTCGCTTTTCTACGGCGACATTCATCACATGCTCCAAAACCGGGCGCCAGGCCCATATATACAGATAACGCGGGCTTCGAGAAGTCGGCTCGGCAGTTTAACATTCCGGCTTGACGGCCCCTTCCCTGTTGGTTGGTTCTGCGGTACACTAGGCTTCTGGGGTCGATCCGGCTTCGACGTGGGTCGCGAAACAGAGTAGGGCATGCCGAGCACCAGTAAGCTCGTAAATCCACTGGAACACTATAAACGCCAACGACGAGCGTTTCGCTTTAGCCGCTTAGTGCGGTAAGCCGCTGCACTGATTTGTCTTTGGGTCAGGTAGGGTAAAACTTACAGCAGCGTCATTTACAAAGAATCGGGTCTTGCTGGGTCACTCAGCCTGATCTTAAATTAATGTGAATCGCCGAGGAAGGGCCTGTCGGTTGGCATGATCCAAGGTTAAAACTTTAAAATGAACCGAATAAGCATGTAGAACTGCCTGCAGAGGGCTTGCGGACGCGGGTTCAATTCCCGCCGACTCCACCAGTATTCAAAACCCAACCTTCATCGGTTGGGTTTTTTTTGGCTGGAGCGCCAGTGGTGGCGGGGGTTGGGGGTTTTGCCTCTTGACCGTACACCGAGCCCCTTTTGACGAGAATTTACCGGCCACTCGTGGCCTCTTGGCTCCGACGGCTGTCTATTAAAGAAACAAGCTCGTATGGAAGCTGACACCGCTGATTGTGCTCCGTCCCTTCGTTCACCCGAGTGCGTCAGGGCTCGTCGGCGAATGCTCCAAGCCCATCATATCGCCCCGCTCACGGCTTTTGTTCAAAACCTAAGGGCAAGCCGTCCAACTTGGGAATTTCCTGATTTCGATCCGTTTGACGGCGGCATCGATGCCGATATGCTTTTCCTACTTGAAAAACCCGGCCCAATGACATCGTCGGGTGGAAAAGGGTCTGGTTTTATTTCACGAAATAACGATGATCCTTCCGCTGAGGCAACCTTTGCATTCATGGATGAGGCCCGCCTGGTGCGTAAACGTACAGTTCTTTGGAATATCGTCCCTGGCTGGAACGGATATCCAGGGCGTTGATCGGTCGACGGCAGCCACGCATTATGGTGCGGCTATCGGCAGCGACGTGGCGCAAGTTGCCTACATCAGCCGGGCCATTGATCGCGGCAGCTACTCACCCTGGATGCAGTTAGGGCTCGGCGTGCTTGGGGCTGTCATCGGGTCAGCAGCGGATCGGCCGGCTGTTGAGCAATATCTGCATCGATATGCGGGCCGGCGCGGCGCGCCGGCGGCCAGTACGCATATGCCTTGATCCTTGCGCGAAAAAGGTGTAGGGATCCATTCCCTGGTGATATACTCTTGCAAACAACTTACGGTTGTGAACGTTCGCAGTAGCCGAAGAGGCGGTTTTTCACCTCACCATATTTTTGCCCGTTCGATCTCGGCGCTCGCCTGTACATATCGAACGCATAGGAGTTCTCATGCCACGCACACGATTTGAAGCGGGTCTAGTCCGGTACTTCGTAGACACGGCCGCCTACGAAAGCGCCCGCTCGCTTGCGCTTTTACGAGCTATAGAGAAAACCGTCCAACTTAATTCCGTTCTTGCTGAAACATTTAGCCGCATTTCGCACCTTGCTGCACGCACCACCGAAGATATTTGCAATCGCGATATAGATCCATCCCAGCCAGAGATTGACTTCGACGGTAGCGTTAGCGCTGCTATTGACTTTGCGATGGAAAACATTTCATCACTTAGCAATGAGCTACGCGGGGCTTACCACTCAGCTAAGGCTGATGGGGATATCCGGGACGGGGATGGCGTGCTTGAATCATTTGAAGGCGTTATTGCAGCAACAGCAGATGCCCATAACGGACTAAACGAACTCAATCGAGCGGTTATGGAGCATGACGCCGACCGCTCCCCCCTGTCCGGCAAAGGCCCTTTCCGTACAGTGGATGATCTCCTTGCCGCGCTGACCTAATTTTGGCAGCGGTATTGATCGAAGCTCTCGATTATTCCGAGACGTTCGCAAGAGACTATAAAAAAGCCCCGCTAGAAATACGAAAGAAAGTGGGGCCAGCCCTAGAGTTGCTGAAGCAATACCCACAGCCGGCCAAACTGAGAACTCACTCGATCACCGGCTGCTTCAGTCCACGCATCCTGAAAATCGACGTGACGTCGAATAAATCTTGGCAAATAACGTTTTCGATGGATGGCACCACCGCGATATTGCGGCGGCTGGCAACGCATAAAGAGATTGATCGAACGCCTTGAGCGCCCTCCTCGGAGGGCTTTTTTATGGGGCACCCGACAGGGCGCACCCACTAGAGGGTGCAAGTCCCTTACTCGCCCGACAAGGGGAAGAGTTGGCCCAAGGCAAGGGTTTCGCGGGTGACTGCGAGCTGAAGGAAGCCTGCGGGCAAAACGCTGGCTTGACGAACGGGGAG
>CAZONP010000185.1:0-5299 GCA_964581155.1 uncultured Candidimonas sp.
TCACCGACAGCACCAGCAACACCAGCATCAAGCCAGGAAAGATGGTGATCCACCATTCACCCGAAAACAGAAAGTCGTTGCCGATACGTATGAGCGTCCCCAACGACGGGGAGGTGGGCGGCACCCCTACCCCCAGGAAGGACAGCGTGGCCTCGGTAATGATGGCGGTTGCCAAATGCACGGTGGCCAGCACCAGAACCGGACCCATGACGTTCGGCAAAACATGGCGAAACATGATCACCAGTGGCGCCACGCCGATCACGCGCGCGGCCTGCACGTACTCCCGGTTTTTCTCGACCATAGCCAGGCCGCGCACGGTGCGCGCATACTGAGGCCAACCGGCGAGTGCGATGGCTCCCACCAAGACGGGAAAGGCCAGTATGTCGTGGAGCTCCCGCGGCATGGCGGCCCGCGCAACACCGTCGATCAGCAAGGCAATGAGTATGGCCGGAAATGACAATTGCACGTCAGCCACCCGCATGATGAATGCGTCAACGCGCCCCCCCGCATAGCCGGCGAGCAAGCCCAGACAAATGCCGGCGACCAACGCCAATAAGACCGATGCAAGGCCAATGAGTAGCGAAACCCGCGTGCCGTAGAGCAAGGCTGAGTAGAGGTCGCGGCCCTGGCTGTCGGTTCCAAGCAGGAACGTCCATTGTCCGCCTTCCATCCATACGGGTGGCAACAAGGCATCCAGAAGCTCAACCGTGGTCAGGTCGAACGGATTATGCGGCGCTACCCATTGCGCGCCGAATGCGCCGACCAACAGCAAAACGAAAAGCATTGTGGACAGCCAGGCAACGGGAGTGTGGCGCCAGGACCAGGCAAGGTCGCTATCGGACCAGCGTTTCAACAGGGCTTTCATCAGTGGCCCCCCGGACGGCCCAGGCTGCTGCGCAGCCGTGGATCGACCACGAAGTAAAGCAGGTCGACGACAAGGTTGATGCACACGAACACCAGCGCGATCAGGCAAAGATAGGCCGCCATGACGGGCACGTCGGCGAATTGCACGGCCTGTATGAACAGCAGGCCCATGCCCGGCCACTGAAAGACAGTTTCGGTGACAATGGCAAACGCGATAATGCCGCCCAATTGCAAGCCGGTAATGGTAATGACGGGCACGAGCGTATTTTTCAGCGCATGACCGAAATGAATGGCACGCGTGCGCAGGCCACGGGCTCGAGCGAATTTGATGTAATCGGTGCGCAGGACTTCAAGCATTTCGGATCGGACCAAGCGCAATATGAGCGTTAGTTGGAACAGCGACAAGGTAATGGCCGGCAAAATAAGGTGCTTCCAGCCATCGACGGAAAGCAGTCCCGTGCTCCACCACCCCAGTTTCACGACCTGGCCGCGTCCGTAGCTCGGCAACCAGCCTAGCGTCACGGAAAACACCAGGATCAGCAGGATGCCGATCAGGAAAGTAGGCAACGAAACACCAAGCAGCGAGAACGCCAGTATGAGCTGCGAAGCTTTGCTTTTGCGCCGCAGCGCGGTATACACGCCTAACGGCAGGCCTACCGCCAGCGCCAATGCAGCCGCCACGACGGAAAGCTCTACCGTGGCAGGCAGGCGGTCGCGCAGCAGCTCCGATACCTTTTGACCCTGACGCAGCGACAGCCCGAAATCGCCGCGCGCGGCGTTAGCCACGAAATGGGCAAACTGAACAGGAGCGGACCGATCCAGGCCCAGGCTCTGGCGCAGCTGGTTTCGGTCCTGGTCGGTGGCGTCCTGGCCCAGCATGATGGTGACCGGGTCACCAATATAGCGGAACAGGACGAAGGCCAGCAAGGCAACCGTCAACATTACGAGCACCGCCTGGACCAGGCGGCGCAAAATAAAGGGCAGCACGATGGACTAGTCTATGGTGACCCAATCCGCCGTCAGACGGTTGTCGGCGCGGTGAACGACATTGACATTCTTGCCCATGGCCCATGGAATGACTTGATCATGAAGTGGAATATGACCAAATTCGCGGGCATGGACTTCGAGCACTTGCCGTATGGCCGCGTCGCGCTTGGCGGTGTCGGTTTCGGTCTTGATTTGCGCTATCAGCTTGTCGGCTTGCGGATTGGCATAGCCACCGAAATTGAACGATCCGTCCGCCCCTTCCCCTTTGCTGTGCACCAGGCTTTGCAAGGTGTACAACGCATCGAACGTGGGCACGCCCCAGCCGAACAAGTAGGCACTGGAATCGAACGACTGCACTTTAGGAAAGTAGGTGGCGCGCGGCATGGCATTCAACGTTGCCTTGACGCCTACTTTTGCCCACATGCCGACGACAGCCTGACAAATGGCTTCATCGTTGATGTATCGGTTGTTCGGGCAGTCCAGGGTAAAGTCGATATTATTTTCGTAGCCGGCTTCTTTCAGCAGCGCGCGGGCCTTTTCGACATCGTAGGGGACGCGCTGTGAAAGTTCTGCCGACCAGCCATGCACTTGCGGCGCGATCATTGTGCCCGTGGGTGACGACGAGCCGCGCATTACCGCCTTCTTTATGGCCTCGACATCGATGGCGCGGTATAGCGCTTCGCGCACACGCACATCGGCGAAGGGGTTTTTTCCTTTGATGCTGGAATACTTCAGTTCCGGGCTTTTTTGGTCCAGGCCCAGGTAAATAGTGCGATATTCATTGCCTTCGACGACCTTTGCCTGCTGTTTAATGCGGGCAAGGTCTTGCGCCGGAGGATCAAGAATGAAGTCGATCTCGCCTGACAGCAAAGCTGCCGTACGCGTGGCATTCTGCTTGATCGGTGTATAGACGACTTCGGTTACGTTCCCGACCTTGTTGGCCTTGCCCCACCAGTCCGGGTTTTCGACGAACACAGTGCGTATGTCGACCTCGCGGGCTTTCAGCTTGTATGCCCCCGTGCCATTGGCGTTGCGCGCCGAGAAGGTTTCTTGCTTCTTCGAGAAATCCTGAGGTACCGAGGCGTCGTTTTTCTCGGACCAATCGCGGTTCATGATGAATACGTTGGTAAGCTGACGCAGCAAAACCGGGTTGGGCCCGCCAGTAATAATTTCCACAGTGGTGTCGTCCACCTGCCTGACGTCGGTAATGCCATTGACATACGCCTTGAAATTGGACGTGGGAGCCAAGGCGCGCTTGATCGAGAACACGACGTCGTCCGCCGTAAAGGGGGTGCCATCGTGGAACTTGACGCCCTCTCTGAGCTTGAAGCGCCATATCGTGGGCTCGGGCTGTTCCCAAGAAACCGCCAAGCCGGGGCTGAGCTTGAAGTCTTTGTCGTACGCGATCAACGAATCGTATACATAGCTTGACGCCGCGATGGTCAGGCCTTCGTTTTGGGCGTGTGGATCCAGAGTCAGGATGTCGCCCTGACTAGCCCAGCGCAGGGTTTTTGCATGGCCTACCGCCGGGACGGCTAAAACAGCCGCAAGTGCGGCGATGACGAGTGTTGAACGCATGGAATCCACCTGACAGGTAACTGAAATTCACTCGATATTGCCCGACACTACGGCATGCGTCAATTCTTTTTCATTCACTCTACGACTTACGGCCATAAGGTTATATGCTGGTACGCCGCTTGCTGAACTGAGGCTTCCGCCAACTCTTGTTCTACAGTCGGAGGCACAATGACTATTAAGACCATGCAAGACCTTTTTGTTCACATGCTTTCAGATATCTACAGCGCCGAAAAGCAACTCGCAAAAGCTTTACCCAAACTCTCCCGGGCCGCAAGCAACCCCAAGCTGTCCGAGGCCTTTACGTTCCATCTGGAGGAGACGCAAGGCCAGATAGAACGCATAGATCAAGTCGTCGAAGCGTGCCAGATCAAGCTCAAGCGCATGAAGTGCGCCGCAATGGAGGGCCTGGTGGAGGAAGGCAAGGAAGTCATCGACGAAATCGATCAAGGCCCATTGCGCGATGCCGCGCTGATTGCAGCGGCGCAGAAAGTGGAACACTACGAAATCGCCAGCTACGGCACACTGTGCACATTGGCCAAACAACTGGGCCAAAACGAAGCACTGCGGCTTTTGAAGGAAACCTTGGCCGAAGAAAAGTCCACAGACGAAAAACTGAGCCTGCTGGCTCAAAGCGAAGTAAATCAGGAAGCAGCCGCCAACGCCGCCTGATACCGGTGCGCGCTGTCCAGGCGTCGGCTACCGCCGACGCCCGGCGGCGTTACGGGCTGTATTTTGGCATACGTATTATTGTCATTCGGAAGGCGACTCACCGCCCTTTTTTTCACTTGCATGGGCCTCGGCAATGATTCTTGCCTCGTCCAGATGCTGCTGCTGCAAGGAAACCGCCTCGGCCGCGAATGTCTTGACATCGCCGTCCTCTGATTCCCGGGCCGCGCGGCTGTACAACTCCACCGCCTGCTCGTGCCCGCCGACCGCCACATGTTCGATATAACGCCTGTCGAAATCCGCGCCTTCGGCCTGTTGGAGGTCGTCCAGGATCGACTGCTGGTCCGCGTCCAGGGACACCGGCAAGACAATGTTCCGGTCCCGCGCCACCCGTTTAAGGGAAGCGTCGATTTGTTCGTGCTGGACCAGCATCAGCCGGGCGAACACCTTGACACGCTCGTCGGCAGCGCTCTGCAACGCCATCTGGCTGGCCTGCATTTCAAAGGTACCCGAAACGGCGGCCTCTTCCAGAAACTGGCTTTCCTGTGTCGTCAATTCCGCTGCCTGGGCACTGGCTGCGGCCGGGAAGGCCAGGGTCAGTGCAAGAATAACGGACGCAACATAATTCATGATGGACTACCCCTGAATGTGCCGAATCCCGTAGGGGGCAAGCCATATGCCCGCCACCAGTTTGCCGGCGTCGACCACATGGAAATCCGCCGCAACACCTCGTGCCGTGATACATTATTGAGGTTTAAAAGGAGGCTTGCAAAAGCATGAAATCATTCTTCGCCCTATGTTTATTCTTTGTATCTATTGGGGCAGGCGGTCTCTCGTATACTGTTACCAGCGCAAATGCGCAGCATGCAAGCCACGCTGCCGCTGCCACGACGGGCTCTGCCGCCACTACTCCAGGCGCCTCAGCGGCAAATACGTCGGTGACCATGATTCCCGACGTCACCATTTCCCTGCGTACGTCCATTTCAGGCGGCAAGCTGGTGTTCATAGGCAACACCGGCAATATTGCCGATGTGGTCAACCCAGACTTGAAGGTGCCGGAAGGCGCCGTGGTGCAAATTAATCTGACAAACGACGACGGTGCCATTCACGACATTGCCGTACCTGAATTCGGCGCCAAATCCGATAATATTTCCGGCAAGGGCTCGGCCACCGCCATCGTATTTCGCGCCCACAAGAATGGCGT
>CAZONP010000186.1:0-5292 GCA_964581155.1 uncultured Candidimonas sp.
CCTATACCCGCAGCCTGAAGCCATTTCAGCCGCCATCTGCAATTTCCCCACGCTCGATGCCGCAGTGCAAAGCGTTATTGAAATCATCCAAATGGGTGTGCCGGTTGCGCGGGTCGAATTCATGGACAGCGCCGCCGTCAAGGCCACCAATGCCTACAGTCATTTGCACCTGACCGAGTCGCCATTGCTCCTGTTCGAGTTCCATGGCAGCCCGGCCGGGGTAAAAGAGCAGGCCGAACTCGTGCAAACCATTACGCGCGACAATGGCGGCATGGACTTTGAGTGGGCAGAGCAGGCTGAAGACAGAAGCCGGCTGTGGACGGCGCGCCATAATGCCTATTTTGCGGGCTTGCAACTGCGCCCCGGCTGCCGGGCAAGCACCACCGACGTTTGCGTGCCGATTTCCCGTCTGGCCGAATGTGTGTCGCAAACCGCTGCGGAGCTTGATCAGGCCAGCTTTCCCTATACCATCGTGGGCCATGTTGGTGACGGAAACTTCCATGTCCTGATGCTGCTTGATCAGGCCAATCCCGCTGAATGGGAAGAATCGGAAAAACTGAATCGCCGCCTGGTCGAACGCGCCATACAAATGGATGGCACGTGCACCGGCGAACACGGCGTGGGATTGCACAAAATGGAGTTCATGCTCGCGGAGCATGGACGCGATGCGCTGAACCTTATGGCCAGCTTGAAGCATGCGTTCGATCCGCACAATATCCTGAACCCGGGAAAAATAATTCCATTGGCATAGAGGCTAGGCATGGATGATTCCACCGTTGGGACGGCTCAGGTTACCACCCCGGATTTTGCGGGCCTGATCGCGCGTATCGGTTCCAGCGTACCGGCGCACTGCATCCTGTCGCGCGTCGAAGACACCCGTCCCTACGAATGCGATGGCCTGTCCTTGTACCGCTGCCTGCCCCCCGTGGTCATCCTGCCCGAAGACGAAGCCCAAGTCATTGCCATCCTGCAAGCGTGCAAAGCGCTTAATATCCCCATTGTCGCGCGCGGCGCGGGCACGGGCTTGTCAGGGGGGGCAATGCCCCATTCGCAAGGCATCCTGCTCGGCCTGGCCAAGCTGAATAAGATCAAGAAGATCGACCTCGACAGCGCTACCGCAGTTGTACAGCCTGGGGTACGCAACCTGGCCATTTCCGAAGCCGCCGCCGATTATGGTCTGTATTACGCGCCCGATCCATCCAGCCAGATCGCATGTTCCATCGGCGGCAATATCGCCGAAAATTCCGGTGGCGTGCATTGCCTGAAGTATGGTCTTACGGTGCACAACGTGCTGCGCGTGCGTATTGTCACGATCGATGGCGATGTGGTCGAGCTGGGCTCGGAAGCGCCCGATAGCCCTGGGGTAGATCTACTTGCGGCGTTCATTGGCTCCGAGGGCATGTTGGGGGTGGTCACTGAAGTCACGGTGAAGCTGATTCCCAAGCCAACGTGCGCACAAGTCATCATGGCCAGTTTTGCCAGCGTTGAAGTCGCCAGCCTTGCCGTCACTAATATAATCTCCGCCGGCATAATTCCGGCCGGCCTTGAAATGATGGACAAGCGCGCCGTGCATATGGTCGAACCCTTCGTGCGCGCAGGCTACGATCTGGACGCCGAAGCCATACTGTTATGCGAGTCTGACGGCACGGTCGACGAAGTCGACGACGAAATCGCCCGTATGCAGGCAGTGTTTCAACAAGCCGGCGCCACGCGTTTGCAGGTGTCCACGTCCGAGGCGGAACGCCTGCTTTTCTGGGCCGGCCGCAAGAATGCGTTTCCGGCCGCCGGCCGCGTATCGCCCGACTACTATTGCATGGACGGCACCATACCAAGACGCCATCTTGGGCGTGTGTTAAGCGCCATCGAAGACATGGAAAAGCAATACAACTTGCGTTGCGCCAACGTTTTCCATGCGGGCGACGGCAATCTTCACCCGCTAATTCTGTTCGACGCGAATCAGCCTGGCGAAACCGAGCGTGCCGAGGCCTTTGGCGCCGCCATTCTCGAGCTATGCGTTCAGGTCGGCGGCACGGTAACTGGCGAGCATGGGATCGGCGTGGAAAAAATAAACCAGATGTGTGTGCAGTTCACGCGCCAGGAACTGGAATTTTTCAGCGCTGTAAAAAAAGGCTTCGATCCGTACGGACTGCTGAACCCGGATAAGGTTATCCCCACGTTGGTGCGTTGCGCCGAATACGGCAAAATGCATGTTCACAACGGCGAAATCAAGTTTCCTGACTTGCCGCGTTTTTAAGGGTTGTACATGGAATTCGTATTATCCGATCTTTGCGAAAAAGTCGCGACGGCGCGTGCAACGGAACGTCCCGTTTGCATACGCGGGGGCGGCACCAAGTCGTTCTATGGTGAACCAGGTAATCGCGATTCGGTGCACGACATCGCCATTCTCGATCTCGCCGCCTACCAGGGAATTACCAACTACCAGCCGTCGGAGCTTGTCATCACCGCGCGTGCCGGCACTTTGCTGTCGGACGTCGAGAGGGCGCTGGACGAACAAGGCCAAATGCTGGCCTTCGAGCCGCCTCGGTTCGGCCCGACATCCACGATAGGCGGCTGCATTGCCAGCGGCTTGTCCGGGCCGCGCCGCATGGCCGCCGGCAGCGTGCGCGACTTCGTGTTGGGTGCCAAGCTCCTGGATGCATCGGGTACGCTGTTGCGCTTTGGCGGCGAAGTAATGAAAAACGTAGCGGGTTACGACGTGTCGCGTTTGTTGACCGGTTCCATGGGTATTTTCGGGGCGCTGGTCGAGGTATCGATCAAGGTATCGCCCAAGCCGTTCCAGGAAACCACGTTGGTCTTGGAAGCCGACGAGGCACAGGCATTAAGCTACTTCACGCAATGGCGTGGATTACCCTTGCCCATTTCCGCAACGGCGTGGTGTGGCCATGGGTCCGATGCCGGCGGACGCCTGCACGTGCGGTTGTCGGGCAGCGAGCCCGCCCTGCAAAATGGCGTGAAAAGAATTGGCGGGCAAATATCGGCACCGGCCGATGCCGCCGCGTTCTGGAACAGCCTGCGCGACCAGACTCATCCGTTTTTCCAGACGACGCCATTATGGCGTGTTGCGGTGCCGGCTACAACGCCTGTGCTGGGCGCCGGCCCCACGCTTATCGAGTGGAATGGCGGGTTACGCTGGTTGTCGGCAGTCGATTCAGGAACCGCCTTGCGTACCGACGTGGCGCAGCGCGGCGGCAATGCCACCTTCTATCGCTACGACACGACCACAACGCCCGCTTTACCAGTGTTTCAACCCCTGGAACCCGCGTTGCGACAAATCAATCTGCGCTTGAAGCAAGAGCTTGATCCCGCCGGCATCTTCAACCCCAAGCGCTTGTTTCCGGACTTCTGAGGTTAATCGTGCAAACAAATCTTGCATCGTGGGCGCGTGATTCAGAGGTGGGCCAGGAGGCTGACGAGATCCTGCGCCGCTGCGTGCACTGTGGATTCTGTCTGGCCACTTGTCCCACCTACCAAATTTTGGGCGACGAGCGTGACAGCCCGCGCGGCCGCATCTACCTGATGAAACAAGTGCTCGAAGGCGTCGAGCCCACGCATTCAACGCAGACCCACCTTGACCGTTGCCTGACCTGCCGCAATTGCGAAACCACATGCCCATCGGGCGTGGAATACGGGGCGCTGGTAGATATTGGCCGCAAGCTGGTGGATGAAAAGGTCACGCGGCCCCTGGGTCAACGCGTCATGCGCAATGTGCTGCGCACCCTATTGAATTCGCCCCTGTTCGGACCGGCCTTGCAGCTGGGCCGTTGGGCGCGACCCATATTGCCCGAAGTCCTGCGCAACAAGATACCGGAAGCCCGCCCGGCGGGAGTTCTGCCGGGCGACCTGGCCAAGCACCCGCGCCAAGTGCTGATGCTTGCGGGTTGTGTTCAGCCGGCCATGATGCCGTCGATCGATGCGGCCACCATCCGGGTACTGGATGCGGTGGGCATAGGCACGCGAGTCGTGCCAGGCGCCGGCTGCTGTGGCGCCATCAACTTCCATCTGGATGCTCAAGACGCCGCCTTGGCGCAAATGCGCGCCAATATCGACGCCTGGCTGCCGCTGCTCGACAGCGGCGAAGCGGAAGGCATTATTATGAACGCCTCAGGCTGTGGCGCCATGGTAAGAGAGTATGCACACCACCTGCGGCATGACCCCGATTACGTCGCAAAGGCGCTGCGTCTGGTTGCCAAAGTCTATGACGTGGCAGAAATCGTTGCACCACTGGCGGGTAAATTAAGGGCGGCAATGAAGGTATTGCCCGCCACCGTGGCGTTTCATCCGCCTTGTACCTTGCAGCACTGGCAGGGTCTGCGCGGGGTCAGTGAAAGTATGCTTCTTGACCTGGGGTTTGTGCTGCAGCCGTTCGCCGAATCCCATTTATGCTGTGGGTCGGCCGGAACCTATTCAGTCACACAGCCAGAGCTCGCAAAAAGTTTGCGGGATCGCAAGCTTACCGCCATACAGGCAGCCAAACCAGTTTGCATCGTCTCATCGAATATTGGTTGCATTACCCACCTGCAAAGCGGTACCGACACCCCGGTGCGCCACTGGATCGAAGTCGTGGATCAAGCGCTGGGCGCTGGAGACTACGCTGCGCTTTCGTAAGCGGTGGAACCGTTTAAAATGCCTGCATGGTTAAAACAACTGCATCAAAAGGGCATGTCGTGGTGGGCATGTCAGGAGGGGTGGATTCGTCCGTCACCGCATGGCTGCTGAAGGAGCAAGGCTATAAAGTCACCGGCCTGTTCATGAAGAACTGGGAAGACGACGATGACTCCGAATACTGCTCCACTCGGCAGGATTGGCTCGACGCCGCCAGCGTGGCCGACCTGATCGGCATCGACATCGAAGCGGTCAACTTCGCCGCCGAATACAAGGAACGCGTATTCGCCGATTTCCTGCGCGAGTATTCCGCCGGCCGCACGCCTAATCCAGACGTCTTGTGCAACGCCGAGATCAAATTCAAGGCGTTCCTTGATCACGCCATGTCGTTGGGCGCGGAACGCATCGCCACCGGGCACTACGCCCGGGTGCGCGGGGTGAAGGATGCTGCTGGCGTGCAATATCAGTTGCTTAAAGCGTTGGACCACACGAAGGACCAAAGCTATTTTCTTCATCGCCTGAACCAGGAGCAGTTGTCCCGCACGCTGTTTCCGCTGGGTGAGATACCGAAGACCCAAGTCAGGGCAATTGCACAGTCGCTGCAATTGCCCAATGCCGCCAAAAAAGACTCCACAGGCATTTGCTTCATAGGCGAACGGCCATTTCGCG
>CAZONP010000187.1:0-3999 GCA_964581155.1 uncultured Candidimonas sp.
GTCCGCCGGCTCATCACGATGATGGTCCGCCGGCTTATCACGACGACGTTCCCGCCTGGGACGACGCCCCTGCGCCAATCGCCGCATCAGCCCCCGATTTGCCGCCGCAGGATCCTGCAGACGCAGACGACTCCGGTTTCGAAACCCTGGGTCTGCCCGACGACATCGTCGCGCCGGTCTTTATTGCTGAGCGTAAGAAAAGCAGTGTTCCCCGCCTGCGCACCATGAATCCGCAGGCGTGGCCGGCGTTGGCAGCCACACTGCCCGTTACCGGATTGGCCGCCGAGCTGGCGCGACAAAGCGAGTGGGTAAACGCGCAGGACGATTCAATCACGTTACGCGTGGCCGTACGAACCCTGGCCGAAAGCCCCGGCAAAGCTCGGTTATGTACGGTGTTATCCGAGTATTTTGGCGCCGTCGTGCAGCTGAATGTCGAGTATGGCGCAACGGGCGACGACACCGCCCATGCAGTTGCCCAGGCGCACAAGGTCGTGCTCCAGGAACAGGCGGAGCAGGCTGTCGCCGCCGACCCTTTTATTCGAACGCTTATTGATGAATTCGGCGCGCAGGTCGTGGCGGGTTCCATAAGAGCCGTACCTCGGGACCGCGCCGCGTAACGTTCTAAAATTACTTCCATTTTCAAGGGAAATTATCATGATGAAAGGCCAGATTGCTGGTTTGATGCGCCAGGCGCAGCAAATGCAGGAAAACATGAAGAAGGCACAGGATGCGTTGGCCGACGTCCTGGTCGATGGCGCCTCGGGTGGCGGCCTGGTGAAAGTCACCATGACATGCCGTCACGACGTCAAGCGCGTCACGATCGATCCCAGCCTGCTCGCGGACGACAAAGACATGCTGGAAGACCTGGTCGCCGCCGCGTTCAACGACGCGTTGCGCAAGGCCGAAGCCACGTCGCAGGAAAAAATGTCCGCCGTGACCGCCGGTATGCCGATGCCCCCGGGAATGAAGCTGCCCTTCTGATGGACGCGCCACTGCCCGAGCCGGAACCACTCAAGACACTGATCGACGCCTTGCGCCGTTTGCCGGGTGTTGGCGTGCGTTCGGCCAGGCGCATGGCATACCATATGCTCCAGCACGACGTAAGCGGCGCCGAGCAGCTCAGCCGGGCGCTTGCCAGTGCGGTCAAGGACTTGCGCCAGTGCTCGCGCTGCAACAGTTATACCGAAGAAGCTGTTTGCGCAACCTGCTCCAACCCTAAACGCGACCCATCGCTGCTGTGCGTGGTGGAAAGCCCTGCCGACCAGAATACGATCGAGTCCAGTCACGGCTACCGCGGACTGTACTACGTGCTTATGGGCCGCCTGGCACCGCTGGAGGGCATTGGTCCCGACGAATTGCATTTCGGCCGCCTGCTCGACCGGGTGGACGATGGCCTGGTCAAGGAAATCATACTGGCCACCAATTTCACGGCCGAAGGCGAGACGACCGCCCACTATTTGTCCGAATTGCTACGCGCCCGCGGACTGACGGTGACGCGACTTGCCCGTGGCGTGCCGGCCGGCAGCGAACTGGAATATGTCGATTCGGGCACGATTGCCTGGGCCCTGATGGAGCGGCGCAGCGCCTGATCCGGTGCAAGCCCCTATAAGATTCAAGCATATTGTCGGGCTTGGTACAGGGGCGTTTACGTTTCAGGCCGATGCAAGGGCCTGGGCGATCAGGCCGTCGAGCTTGACCGCATCGGCGGTGAACAGACGTATGCCTTCGGCAAGTTTCTCCGTTGCCATGGCGTCCTGATTCATTTCAGTGCGGAAGCTGACTTCATTGCTGGCCATCCAGACGGGGGGGGACTTCCTGGCGCTTTCCGGATCCAGCTGTCGCGCCAGCGGCTCGGTGGTGGCGGCAAGTTGCGCCAGCAGGTCGGGACTGATAGTGAGCAGATCGCAACCCGCCAGCGCCTGGATCTGGCCAATATTGCGGAAGCTGGCACCCATGATTTCAGTGGGAATGTCGTACGACTTGTAGTAGTCGTAGATGCGTTTCACCGACTGGACGCCGGGGTCGGCCAAGCCCGCGTTCGCCGCCTCGTCCCACTGGTCGCCGGCGGTTTTCTTATGCCAGTCGTAGATGCGGCCCACGAAGGGGGAAATCAGTTGCACCTTCGCCTGGGCGCACGCCAATGCTTGGGGCAGGCAGAACAGCAGGGTCATGTTGCAGCGTATGCCTTCTGCCTGGAGCACCTTGGCCGCCTGGATGCCTTCCCACGTTGACGCCAGTTTGACCAGGACGCGTTCGCGGTCGATGCCCGCCTGGCGGTAAATGTCGATGATCTGGCGCGCGCGTTCGATGCTGGCTGCCGTGTCGAAAGACAGCCTGGCGTCGACTTCCGTTGATACCCGGCCGGGAACGATATTAAGAATTTCCTGCCCGAAAGCCACCAGCAAGTGGTCGACGAGTTCAGCGCCGGAACGCTGACCATGATCTGCCAGCACCTTATCGACCAAATAGCGGTTCTCTTCTTTTTGAACCGCCTTCAGGATAAGAGACGGGTTGGTTGTGGCGTCGGTGGGCCGATGCATGCGCATGGCTTCGAAGTCACCGGTATCGGCGACGACGGTGGTGTACTGACGCAGGGATTCGAGTTGGTTGGGCATAATGGGCAGACCGTTAAGACAAAACGAGGAAGTGGCTGATACTGTAGACTATTTTCCTGCAGAACAGAGGGGTATGGCAAAGCGGTGGTGCGCCTTCTTTTGGCCCGGGACGTCTCAAGGTATAATCGAAAGGTTTAATTACTGACTTTTCAATCGGGGTTTACAGTGCTGCCGTCACTCTTTCCAGAGGGGTCGAATAAGACTCCTCCCGCAATTCTTGCCTTGGCGGACGGTACCATCTTCAAGGGTGTCTCTATCGGCGCCGATGGTCATTGCGTCGCCGAAGTCGTCTTCAACACCGCTATGACGGGCTATCAGGAAATCCTGACGGACCCCAGCTATAGTGGGCAAATCGTCACACTGACCTATCCGCATATCGGCAATACCGGCGTTAATGCCGAAGACGTCGAATCCGACCGCATACACGCGGCGGGCCTGGTCGTGCGCGATTGCTCATTACGTGTTTCCAACTTCCGCGCTACGCAATCCTTGCCTGAATACCTGGCGTCTGAAGGCATTGTCGCCATCTCGGGTGTCGACACACGCAAGCTCACGCGCATACTGCGCGAGGGTGGGGCGCAAGGGGCTTGCATCCTCGTCGGCGACGACGCCGAGCGCGCCGTCGCACTGGCCAGGGGCTTCCCCGGCATGTCCGGCCAGGATCTCGCCAAGGTCGTTTCCATCAAAGAGCCCGCCAAGTGGGTGGAAGGCACGTGGCAACTGGGGCAGGGCTTTTCGCAGCCTGTAAACCCGCTGTACCACGTGGTGGCCTACGACTATGGCATCAAGACGAACATACTCCGCTTGCTGGCCGATCGCGGCTGCCGCATTACACTCGTGCCGGCGCAAACACCCGCTCAAGATGTGCTGGCATTGAAGCCCGACGGCATCTTTTTGTCGAACGGGCCGGGCGACCCGAAAGCGTGCGACTACGCCGTCGATGCCTGCAAAGCAGCCCTTGACCAGAAAATACCGCTGTTCGGCATTTGCCTGGGCCAGCAGGTGCTTGGCCTTGGCCTTGGCGCCCAGACCATCAAAATGAAAACCGGCCACCACGGGGCCAACCATCCGGTGCTCGATATCGACACGGGCAGGGTGTTCATTACCAGCCAGAACCACGGCTTCAACGTGGATCCCACTACCCTGCCGGCCAACGCCCGCGTCACGCATGTGTCGTTGTTCGATGATTCCCTGCAGGGATTCGAGCTTACCGATAGTCCTGCTTTCTGCTTCCAGGGCCACCCCGAAGCCAGCCCGGGCCCACATGACATCGTGGTGCTATTCGACAAATTCATCAGCCTCATGGCCGGACAAAAGTAACCCAGCATTATGCCAAAGCGTTCAGACATAAAAAGCATACTCATCATTGGCGCCGGTCCGATCA
>CAZONP010000187.1:4026-4722 GCA_964581155.1 uncultured Candidimonas sp.
GAATTCGACTACTCCGGCGCTCAAGCCTGCAAGGCGCTCAAGGCCGATGGCTTCCATACCATCCTGGTCAACAGCAATCCGGCAACCATCATGACGGACCCCGAAACGGCCGATGTAACCTACATCGAGCCCATCACGTGGGAAGCCGTCGAAAAAATCATCGAGCGCGAAAAGCCCGACGCCTTGCTTCCCACCATGGGCGGCCAGACGGCGCTTAATTGCGCGCTCGACCTCGTGCGTCATGGCGTACTGGAAAAGCACGGCGTCGAAATGATCGGCGCCAACGAACATGCCATCGAAAAAGCAGAAGACCGCCAGAAGTTCAAGCAGGCAATGACCAAGATCGGCCGTGAATCGGCTCGCTCTGGCGTGGCAAACACCATGGACGAAGCCTGGGAAGTGCAGCGGCGCATCGCGATCGAAGGCAAAGTCTCCGGCTTTCCCGTCGTTATCCGCCCCAGCTTCACCATGGGCGGATCTGGTGGCGGCATCGCCTACAACAGCGAAGAGTTCGACAGCATCTGCCGGCGCGGCCTCGAAGCCTCGCCCACCAACGAATTGCTTATCGAAGAATCGTTGCTGGGCTGGAAGGAATACGAGATGGAAGTCGTGCGCGACAGCGCCGACAACTGCATCATCATTTGCTCGATCGAAAACCTGGACCCCATGGGCGTGCATACGGGCGATTCAATCACT
>CAZONP010000187.1:4732-5250 GCA_964581155.1 uncultured Candidimonas sp.
TCAACCCGGTCGACGGCCGCATGATCGTCATTGAAATGAATCCGCGGGTATCGCGTTCATCGGCCCTGGCCTCCAAGGCAACCGGCTTCCCCATTGCCAAAGTGGCCGCCATGTTGGCGGTGGGCTACACGCTGGACGAGTTGCGCAACGAAATCACCGGCGGCGCAACCCCTGCATCCTTCGAGCCGACCATCGACTATGTGGTCACGAAGGTGCCGCGTTTCGCATTCGAAAAATTTCCCGCCGCCGACTCCCGCCTGACCACGCAAATGAAGTCTGTGGGCGAGGTCATGGCCATTGGCCGCAGCTTCCAGGAATCTTTCCAGAAAGCGCTGCGCGGCCTGGAAGTGGGCGTCGACGGCCTGAACCAGAAGACGACTGATCGCGAAAAACTCCAGGTGGAACTCGGCGAACCCGGACCGGAACGCATCTGGTATGTGGGCGATGCCTTTGCGCAAGGCTTCACGCTGGAAGAAGTGCAAGGCCTAACCCACATCGATCCATGGTTCCTGGCGCAG
>CAZONP010000188.1:0-5245 GCA_964581155.1 uncultured Candidimonas sp.
CGCTGGTTCTGATCAACGGGGGCCCGGACGACATCAACTTTCAGTTGCCTGAGTCACCGTGCGCCTGGTCGTGGCTGTTGAATACCGCCGAGCCGGGGATGGCCTGGGGCGCCGTGCGCGACGAAAGCGTCAGGATAGCGGCCCACGGTTTGGTATTGCTAATGGGCGTCGCTGCGGCGGATTGATGGGAAGGCAAATGCAAAGTAGCTACAATGACTATATATTCGGTCCAGTGCCACAGTCGGACGGCACAACGAAGTTTCAGGTGTGGGCGCCAGGAGTCGAGCAGCTGGGACTGGAGTTGAACGGTGCAGCGGCCAGGCCCATGCGACGTATCGCAGAAGGCTTTCACGAGCTTGACTGCCGGTGTACCCCCGGCACGCGATACCGGTACCAGCTTCCGTCAGGTATGTCGGTGCCGGATCCGGCGTCGCGGCTGCAGGACGGCGACGTCCATGACGCGAGCATCGTGCTGGATCACGGCAGCTATCGGTGGCGTCATCCGGAGTGGCGCGGCCGGCCCTGGACCGAAACCGTCATCTATGAACTGCATGTTGGGTTGCTGGGCGGCTACCGCCGCGTCCAGGCTCGTCTGCAGGACCTCGCCGATCTTGGCATTACCGCTATAGAGCTCATGCCTGTCGCTGACTTTCCGGGCCGGCGCAACTGGGGCTACGACGGCGTATTGCCCTATGCGCCCGATTGCGCTTATGGCACGCCCGATGAGCTCAAGCAGTTGATCGACGCGGCGCATGGCCTGGGAATGATGGTGATACTGGATGTCGTCTACAACCATTTCGGGCCTGACGGGAATTATCTTTCGAGCTATGCGCCCGATTTTTTCCGCAGCGATCTTCATACGCCGTGGGGACCGGCGATCGACTTCAGGAAGATGCCGGTGCGCAGCTTCTTCGCCGAAAACGCGCTGTATTGGCTGTGCGAGTATCGTTTCGACGGCCTGCGTCTGGATGCCGTTCATGCCATTTCCGAGTCGGCGTGGCTTCCGGAGATGGCGCAGTTCGTACGGGAACGACTCGACGCCGGGCGATATGTTCATTTGATACTCGAAAATGACAACAATACGGCCAGCCTTCTGGAGAAGGGCTTTGACGCCCAATGGAATGACGATGCCCACCATGTGTTACATACGGCGCTGACCGGAGAAAGCCAGGGCTATTATGCGGCCTATGCCGAGGACACCACCAGCAAGCTGGCCCGGGTTCTTGCAGAAGGCTTCGTTTTTCAAGGGCAAGCCAGCGCGTGGCACAAGGGCGAGCCCAGGGGCGAACCAAGCGCGGGCCTGCCGCCCACGGCCTTCGTTTTTTTTCTTCAGAATCACGACCAGACTGGAAATCGGGCAATGGGCGAGCGGCTTGTTTCCTTGTGCGGGTCGCGCGATGCATTGCGTGCCGCCGTGGCCTTGCAGCTGCTGGCGCCGCACATACCCTTGGTGTTCATGGGCGAAGAATACGGAGCCGACTCGCCGTTCCTGTATTTCACCAGCTTCGCGGATCCCGAGCTTGCTGGCGCCGTGCGGGAAGGCCGGCGCCAGGAGTTTGAGGGCTTTCCGGAATTCTCCGACCCGCGCGCGCGCGAACGAATTCCCGATCCCAACGCCGAAGAAACCTGGCAGCGAAGCAAACTGGACGATGTGGCTCGCCGTCCGGACGCGGCGCAGTGGCGCAAGTGGTATCGCGACCTGCTGCGCCTGCGAAGCGAACATATTACGCCCCACTTGGGGAACGCGCGTAGCGTGTCGGTCAAGGTACTTGCGCCCTTATGCGTGATTGCATGCTGGCAATTGGGGAACGGCTCCATGCTAAGGCTTTACTGCAATTTGTCACTGGAACGCGTCGACTTTCCTGGCGGATTATCGGCCGAGGAGACGGTATTATTCCATAGCAATAAGCAGTCCGATGCCGGGTTGCTCGATGGCCGAATTGACGCGGCGAGCCTAGCCGCAACCTTGACTTCACTGCAGGAACCTGCGGGGTCTGGGGTGTGGTCATGAACGCTTCCGTGCGTGACGATCCGGCGCTGCTCCAGTTGGCGCTCGCCGCTGGCCTGGAACCCATTTGGCAGGACGTGCACGGCCAGATGCAACATGTGGCTCCCGACGTGCTGCGCCGTATGCTCGATGTGATCGGCCTGGAGTGTTCGACGCCGGCGCAAATCCAGGACAGCCTGCGCCGGGTTCAGATGGAAGCGCATGTGGCGGATCAGCACCTGATCATCACGAATAATGATGAAGCTCCGGTATTCCCGTACTCGGGTACGGCCGCCTATACCCTGACAATGGAGCGCGGCGACGTCCACCATGGCACGGCTAGCCAGATTGGACCCCGCCGTGCCAGCATCCCGCGCATCGGCCAGCCGGGCTACCACCAGCTTGCGATCGGAGAAACCCAATTCACTGTCGCGGTGGCGCCCAAGCATTGCCCATCCTTGCATGACCTGACGGGGAAGCAGCAGGAACGTACATGGGGCGTTGCGGCCCAGGTATATAGCCTGCATCGCCATGCGGCGGGCAGCGACTTTACCGCGCTGGCCATACTGGCGCGCGAAGCGGCGGCAAGGGGCGCGAGTGCGGTTGCGATCAGTCCCGTGCATGCCATGTTCAGTGCCGACCCGCAACGCTACAGCCCTTACTCGCCGTCCAGCCGATTGTTTCTCAACGTGGCCTACATAGATCCAGGTGCCGTGCTGGGTCACAATCTGGTCAGTCAAGCATCCTCGCGGTCGGGGCTTGCTGCCGCATTCGCTCCAGTCGCGCCTGGGGATCCCATCGGCTGGAGCGCCGCTGTGCCTCAGCGTTTAGCTGTGCTACGGAATGTCTTCGACCTGTTCATGAAGCAGAAGCCGGGGCACCTGATGAATCGCTTTCTGGCATTCCGTCGCGACGGCGCCGAGGCGTTGGAGAGTCATGCGCGTTATGAGGCCCTGCATGCGGATTTCGCCGCCACGCTGGGACCCGGCAACGGGTGGCAGGACTGGCCCACGGAGTTGCGGGATCCGCATGGCGCCGGTGTTGCCGCCTACGCCGCCGGGCGTGAGGCCGATATAGGCTTTCATGCATTTTTGCAGTGGCTGGCCGCAAGGGGGCTTTCGGGTGCCCAACAGGCCGCGCGCGAAGCCGGGATGCCGGTAGGCCTGATTGCCGATCTGGCGATCGGTACGGATCCACGTGGCAGTCATGCCTGGAGTCGGCAGAAGGAGATACTCGTCGGGGCGTCGGTCGGTGCACCGCCCGACTTGTATCAGCGCCTGGGGCAGAATTGGGGCCTGACGGCGTTCTCGCCGCGGGCACTGCGTCGACACGCGTATACCGCCTTCATCGACACCGTGCGTGCCGCGCTGGCGCATGCGGGCGGCGTACGCATCGATCACATCATCGGGATGGCGCGCATGTGGCTGATCCCTGTCGGTGCCGATGCCACCGATGGCGTCTATTTGCGGTATTCCCTGGATGACATGTTGCGTCTGACGGCGCTCGAGGCTTGGCGCCACAAGGCCATTGTGGTTGGCGAGAACTTGGGGACCGTCCCGGCGGGCTTTAACCAGAGGCTGCACCAGACCGGCATACTGGGCACATCCGTGCTCTGGTTCGAGCGTGATGCCGCAGGCGCGTTTACGCCGCCGGCCCGGTGGTCGCCAAGGGCAATGGCCACGCCCAGTACCCACGATTTACCCACAGTGGCCGGCTGGTGGCGTGGGCGCGACGTTGAATGGCACCAGCGGCTGGGTCATACGCGCGGGCGCCAGGTCAACCAGGAGTGGACTCAGCGTCATACTGAAAAGAAGGCACTTTGGCGGGCGCTATGCCAGGCGGGTTGTGTCTCTTCATCCGACGTCGATCCGCCGGAGTCGGTACCTCACGCCGAGATCCTGTCGTTTGTCGCAAAGGCCCCGGCACCGTTGTTCATGGTGTCGCTGGAGGATTTGCTGGGCGTGGTGGAACAGCCCAATCTGCCCGGCAGCAGCGCGGACGACGGAACGTCGCCGCATCCCAATTGGCGCCAGCCTTTGCCCGTGCCCGTCGAGCGCTTGTTCGATGAACCAGACGTAGAGCGCAACATTGCGGCGATTAAACAGGCACGGGGGCGATCATGACCATCCCGCGCGCGACGGCGCGTCTGCAACTGCATCCCGGGTTCACGTTGGCCGATGCCCGTGCGCGGGTGGGGTATTACGCGCGGCTCGGGGTCAGCCATTTCTATCTGTCGCCTATCTCGCGGGCCCGGCCGGGTTCCACGCATGGCTACGATGTGATCGACCATTCCGTGGTGAATCCGGAACTGGGGGGCGAGCCGGCCTTGCGCGCGCTCGCACAAGAGCTACGCTCGCATGGAATGGGCATCATCCTGGATATCGTGCCGAATCATATGGCAACGCACGCCGGCAATCCGTGGTGGTGGGATGTGTTGGAACATGGGCCGCACAGCACATACTCCTCGTGGCTCGACATTGACTGGCAGTCGCCGCGGCCTGAGCTCTATGGCAAGATATTGGCGCCTTTTCTTGGCAAGCCCTATGGCCTTACTCTGGCCGGTGGCGAGCTTAGTCTGGTTCTTGATTCCGTCTCAGGCACCTTCATGGTGGACGTATGCGGCACGCCATACCCTGTCGCCCCGGACAGCTTGCCGTCCGTCGGTTTGGACGTTTCCGATGTGCTCGCCATGTATGACGGGAGTGACGCCCAGGGCCGTCAGCGCCTGCATGAACTGCTCGAGCGTCAGCACTACAGGCTGTGCTGGTGGCGCTGCGCGGCGGAGGCCATCAACTGGCGGCGTTTTTTCGAGGTAAGCGAACTTATAGGCGTACGTGTCGAGCGTGACGAAGTGTTCGATGAAGTTCACGTCTTGCCATTGCGCTTGTTCGGGGAAGGGTGGGTGGATGGACTGCGGATCGATCATGTGGACGGATTGGCGGCGCCGGGCGACTACTGTCGGAAACTGTCTGCGGCTCTGAAACAAAGGGCGGAGCAGCGCCCGGGCGCGCTGCGCAATGACGAGCCCTGGCTGGTGGTGGAAAAAATCCTTGCCCATGGTGAAGTTCTGGACGCCGGCTGGAATGTGCATGGCACCAGCGGCTATGACTTCATGGAACAGGCGGGCGCGGTTCTTCATGATCCGGCTGGCGAGGCGCCTCTACACACGCACTGGGCGCAAATTTCACAGGATGATCGCTGGCCGGTAGACATCGTCCGCGATGCACGCCGACTCATGCTCGAGCGTCATTTCGTTGC
>CAZONP010000189.1:0-5227 GCA_964581155.1 uncultured Candidimonas sp.
GCCTTGACCGCGAGCCGTCTGTGTCCACCCAGCCCCCGCCACCGGCGCCGGTTTAAATACCAAGAACCTGATGCAAAAAAAACCAGGCAACATGAAAGACCATCAGGCGCTGAGCGGCGTCGAAAACCGCTGCCCCGTCAGCCCCTCGCGCAAGCAGAACTCCTTGATCGCCGCAACCACATTCGCCACATCAGCATCGTCCAAATGCTCGCCCACCGGCAAGCTCAGCACCTGCCCGTCCGCATGGTTCGCGAACATACCCATGTCTGGCTCGCCCAAGTATCTGTACGCCTCCAGCTTCGGAAGCGCGATCGGATAATGAACCCCCGTCTGAATGCCACGTTCCTGCAGGAACACCGCCAAAGCATCCCGGTACGGCGTACGCAGCACGAACAGATGGAAGGCGTGCATGCAGCCCTTCGCCACGACAGGCAAGATCAAGTCGTCAATATCCTGCAGCTGCGCCATATAAATCGCAGCAACGCGATTGCGGTGTGCCACCCATGCTTCAAGATGCCGAAGTTTCACGGACAAGATGGCCGCCTGTAGACCATCAAGCCGGCTATTTCGCCCTTCGAAACGGTGATCATACTTATCAATACGGCCGTGATTGGCGATCATGCGACACTTTTGGGCCAGGATTGCGTCATCGGTCGTGATGCATCCGGCGTCGCCGTAGGCCCCCAGGTTCTTGCCAGGATAAAAACTGAAGCTTCCCGCATGGCCGATGGCGCCTACGCGCCGCCCCTTGTACGCCGCCCCGTGGGCCTGCGCACAGTCTTCCACGATACGCAGGTCCCATTCGTGGGCAAGCGCCATGAGCGCATCCATATCGCAAGGGTGACCATACAAATGGACAGCAATGATGGCGGCCGTTCGCGACGTCAGCCGACGCCGCACGTCCGTCAAATCCAAAGTGTAGGTCTGCGCATCGACATCGGCGAAGACGACTTTATAGCCGCAGCGCGTGACCGCTTCGGCGCTTGCAATGAAGGTATTGGCGGGGACGATGACTTCGGAACCTGGGGGAAAAGCGAGCGCTTCCAAAATAATTTCTAGGGCGTCTGTGCCATTGGCAACGGCAACACAGTGGGTCGCGTCCTGGAAAACCGCAAACTCGCGCTCGAACGTGGCCACGGGTTCGCCCCCTATGTAAGCCGATGAGGCGATGACGCGGCGTATTGCGTCGTCCACTTCCGTCTGTATGCTTTTATATTGAGCATACAGATCCAGGAATTTAACCATGTCGACCTCCAATTTTTCGAGCCGGATTGCCTGCATAAACACCAGGCTCGGTAATGTCTTTCGTCACAACCGCGCCGGCCCCTACAACAACGTCGCTGCATATCGACACTGGCAGAATGGTGGCATTAGTGCCGATGGATACTCTGTCTCCCACTGACGTTGACGCCCATAACGCCTTATCACCACGCGCAGGACCGCCATTGCGAAATGCATCGTTCACGAAGCTTGCCCCGTGCGATATAAAACAATCGACGCCTATATCGACAAGCTCGCAGACAAATGCATGCGACTGGACACGGGTACGGTCCCCTATGCGCACGCCCGTTTGAATCTCCACAAACGGACCCACGAAAACATCGTCGCCCAGCACGCAGCCGTAAAGGTTTACCGGTTCGACGACCGTCACACGTTCGCCGTAGCGGATATCCCTGATGGATATCGACTTAATATGCGGAGCGCCCATCAGTGCCCGCCCAGACGGGAGTACTTGGGCCGAAAATGCAACTTCACTTCGCGGCCTGTTTCGATGGATTCGTAGATGGCATTGATCAGCTCCAGGCTCTTGCGGCCTTCAATACCATCCACCAGATGCTGTTTATTATTCGCGATGCAGTCGACCACGTGATCGTAGTAAGCCTGATGCCCGAAACCATACACGTTCGGCGGATTAACGGAATACTGTTTCATGACTCCGGCGTCGTCGGCTGCTGCCTCGGTGAAGTTCCACACTTTCATTTCGTTCACGGCGAAGCCTCCGATTTCCACCGACCCCTTCTCGCCGAGTATGGAAATTGACCCTTCCAGGTCCTTGGGCCGTACCGCCGTGGTCGCCTCAATACACCCCAAGGCGCCATTGCGGAAACGCAAAATGACCACGGCCGTGTCTTCCGCCTCTATGTTGACCAGCGCTGTACTGCTCAACGCAAGAACGCTGTCGACTTCGCCCATCATCCATTCCAGCAGATCGACGTGATGGCTGGCCTGATTCGTAAGCACACCGCCATCAAGCGCCCAGGTCCCGCGCCAGGCGTCCTGGTCATAATACGCCTGCGTGCGGCACCAGCGCACCCTCACCGTTCCCAGTACCAGCTTCCCGAACCGTCCACGTTCCAGTGCCTCGCGCAGCTTTACGACCGGCACATTGAACCTGTTTTGCTTAACGACAAAGAGCTTGATCCTGGCGCGCTCGCAGGCTCGTATCATGTCGTCCGCATCGTCCAGCGTAAGTGCCATGGGCTTTTCGACGATGATGTGCTTGCCGTAGGCCGCGAGCTCCTTCACATGGGCGGCGTGATACCCACTTTCCGTGAGGACGGCGACGACGTCCACGTCAACATCGCGCATCATCCGATGCATATCCGTGAAGCCAGGCACATTGAAGTGCTCCGCGATACTGGCCGCGCGCTCTTCAACGATGTCGCAGACAGCCACAAGAAGCGCGCCGACGACTTGGCCGTTGCCAAGAAGTTCCGCATGACGCTTCGATATGCGGCCGCAGCCGACAAGTGCAATTTTCAGCATGCCGCCGTCCTCGCGATATAGGTTTTGGTGCAGGATTTTCGACCGATTCCAAAATACTCAATGCCGTTCAATGCCTGGCTGGTGGGGTCGAACATGTTGCGCCCGTCAAAGATGATGGGCATTCTGAGCTTGCTCTTGATGGCTTCGAAGTCCGGACTCCGAAACTCTTTCCATTCGGTAATGATCACAAGCGCGTCCGCATCCCTGAGCGCCGCCATTGGGTGTTCCGCGAATTCCAGCCGGGCTTCGCCCCCGAACAAACGCCGGGCTGATTCTACTGCGGCGGGATCGTAGGCAACCAGGCTCGCGCCATGGTCCAGGAGCATGCGGATCATGGCGCAGCTGGGCGCTTCGCGCATGTCATCGGTTTCGGGCTTGAAGGAAAGACCCCACAAGGCAAAACGCCGGCCCGATAAATCGGCACCGAAGCGGGCGACGATCTTGTCGACCAGCACCGATTTCTGCCGCTCGTTAGCCTCCTCCACCGCTCTAAGAACGCGCAGACTTTCGCCCGTTTCCCGTGCGGAGCCAAGCAGGGCCCTCACATCCTTGGGAAAACACGAGCCGCCATAGCCGCAACCGGGATACAGGAAATGCCAACCAATACGACTGTCGGAACCGATGCCTCTGCGTACACTCTCTATGTCGGCGCCCAGCTTCTCGGACAACATCGCCAACTCATTCATGAAGGAAATGCGAGTGGCCAGCATGGCATTCGCGGCGTACTTGGTGAGTTCGGCCGAGGAGGCGTCCATGATCAGCACCCGATCATGCTGGCGCTGGAAGGGTGCGTAGAGCTCGCGCATGATCTGGATGGCCTTGTCATCATCTGAGCCTATAACGACCCGGTCGGGCCGCATGAAATCATCGATAGCCACCCCTTCCTTCAGGAACTCGGGATTGGACACGACGCTGTATTCCGTGGTGACACCCCGAAGAGCCAACTCGTCGGCAACGGCTGCCTTGACGCGGGCCGATGTGCCCACAGGAACCGTACTCTTGTCAATGACGACCTTGTAGTCTTGCATGTACCGGCCAATATTGCGGGCGGCATTCAACACGTACTGCAGATCAGCCGAGCCGTCTTCGTCCGGCGGTGTGCCCACGGCAATGAATTGCAGCTGACCAAATTCCACAGAACGGCGCACATCCGTGGTGAAGCTTAGGCGTCCTGCGTCCACGTTCTTGCGCACCATCTCTTCCAGGCCCGGCTCGTAGATGCAGATTCCGCCCGCCTGCAGCAGTGAAATCTTCACCGGATCCACATCCAGGCACAAGACGTCGTTGCCCACGTCGGCGAGGCACGCACCGGCAACCAACCCTACGTAGCCGCTGCCGATAATCGTTACCTTCATGGTTTCCAGCCTCCCCGTCCCTTACATTTAAATGCGGATATTTATGTAAGGAATCTTAAAGACCATCACCGCGCTTCGACATGCGTTATACGGAGTACGCCATGTGGTGCAGGCCGTCCGCACTAGCTCGTCTGCCGTATGTCTTGACCGCTGTGTTCGTTCTTATAGTTTCGAGGTGGAAAGTGTTGCCAGACGCTATTCGCACGAAAAGATGCCACGTCCGCCACACTAAAGGAAGAGCGACCCATGGACTATCTTGCTACTGAACAGAAGTCTGTGTTGACGGACGCTTCCACTTCGAGAAAGAGAGATTTGCGGGGTCTGCTTTTAGCTTTGCCGCGCAGCATGAAGCGCACGCTGCAAATTGCGGCCGACACACTGCTGATCTGGGCTTCGCTATGGCTAGCGTTTTATTTGCGGTTGGACGATGTGAACGCCATCGAGCCACTAACCGGTCACGCATGGCTATTCCTGATTGCACCGATTTTAACTATTCCGGTGTTGGCGAAGTTTGGGCTGTACCGGGCGGTCATGCGCTACGTCGGCTATCAAGCTTTGGTAACAATGGCGTCGGCAATAACCTTGTCGGCCGCGTTACTGGCTGCCATAATTTTGCTCCACCAGACCCCTCCGGCCATGATTCCGCGATCAACCGTCATCATCTACTGGCTGCTGTGCATGATGGGCATCATTAGCAGCCGTTTCATCATGCGGCAGTATTTCCGCAGCACATCGACCGGCATTCATCCGTTTTCCAATGCTCGGGGGAACCGTTATCCTGCGCAATGCCTGCACGTGGCGATATATGGCGCGGGGGCTGCGGGAAACCAGCTACTAATGGCCCTGCGGCAAGGCAATGAACGCCAGGCAGTGGCTTTTATCGACGATGATCCGGCGCTCGTGGGGCAAGTCATAGCGGGCCTGCCGGTATTCAATCCCAATGATTTGGACGCATTGACGCGCAACAGAGATATTGACGAAGTTCTACTGGCCATCCCCTCGGCCTCCCGTTCGCGGCGCACCGCCATCATCGGGATGCTGGCCACTCATCCATTCAGCGTTCGCACTGTGCCCGGCATCATGGACCTGGCCAGCGGGCGGGTCGA
>CAZONP010000190.1:0-5220 GCA_964581155.1 uncultured Candidimonas sp.
GCTGCGCCACTTGCAGGTGGGTGAACCCTGGCAATATGGTGGCGGCATGTTCGAGCGCAAGGCCGGCGAGCTTGCCGCGCAACTGATGCAGCAAGTCTATTGAAATATCTATTTCACTGCGCAGCCACAGGCGGATATCTGTAGTGACTTGGTCGTTGCGCGAGCGGCCCGTGTGCAGTCGCTTTCCGGCGTCGCCTATGAGCTCGACCAGCCGCTTTTCGATATTCAGGTGCACGTCTTCCAGGTCTATGGACCAGACGAATTGCCCGGCTTCGATCTCGCCAAGAATTTGCGCCATGCCGCTCTGGATGGCCGCCTGGTCGTCGTCGCTGATAATGCCTATGGAAGCGAGCATGTCGGCGTGGGCCAGAGAGCCCTGGATGTCGAATCCCGCAAGGCGCTGGTCGAAATTGACCGAGGCGGTGTAACGCTTGACCAGGTCGGACACGGGCTCTGAGAATCGGGCGGACCAGGCCTGGGCCTTGTTCGCAAATTGGTTTTGTACCATTGGGGTAGTATTTTTTGGCATAGTGGCACGATTATAAGGGACGGCTGCGGGCGCTGCGTACACGCAATACGCGGGCGTCGCGGCCTTGCCTTTGTGCGCTACGGTATATTACGTAGTTCCCCAAGAAAGCATCGGCGCTATCGGCAGGTGATGAACAAGAATGATATGACGGACGCAATGCAAGAAAGCACCTCTCTTTCCCGTTGGCTTGGCGATAACTGGATCAGCAACAACATGCCGGACACGATTTGGGCTCAGGTGTCGCTGGGCGTAGCCGTGCTTGCCGTTTTAATGATTGTCACGGGCTGGATTACGGCGCGTGTCATCAGTACGCTGGCGCGGCGCGCATTGACGGCGATCGGGCACGAGGACTGGTCGGTTGCGCTGGTGCACCGCCGGGTCTTTCGCAGCCTGAGCTATGCCGCTCCGTTGCTTGTCATCATGAGCAACATCGGCGTACTGCCCATAGACGAGCGGTACGCAAGCCTGTTGTCGCGAATTTTTCTGTCGATAGGGCTGGTGTTTTTCTTCATGGCCGTCAATGGGGCGCTGTCCGCCTGGCAGGACATCTATGCCGCCAGCACTCGCGCGCAGACGCGTTCCATTAAAGGCTACCTGGAACTTGCGAAGATCGTCGTCTGGGCGCTGTGCGTCATTCTGGTGATCTCCATTCTGGTGAACCGCTCGCCATTGTTGATGCTTTCAGGCTTGGGCGCGATTTCGGCCATTTTGTTGCTGGTGTTCAAGGACACGCTGCTTTCACTGGTGGCCAGCACGCAAATGACCAGCAACGATATGCTGCGCATAGGAGACTGGATAGAAATGCCGCAGGCGGGCGCTGATGGTTTCGTCATCGATATGGCGTTGCATACCGTCAAGGTGCAGAATTGGGACAAAACGGTCACCACAATCCCGACCTACAAGCTATTCTCGGAAAGCTACCGCAACTGGCGGTATATGTTCGAGTCGGGTGGGCGGCGCATCAAGCGCACGCTGCGCATCGACGCCGGCACCGTACGCTTCCTGAGTGAAGAAGAAATCAACGAGCTGCGCCGATTTGCTTTGCTCAAGGACTATCTCGGCGCAAAGCAGCACGCCTTGCTTGAAAGCAACCGGGCGCTGGGCGTATCGGCCGAACTGCAGGCGAATCGGCGGCGGCTTACAAATTTGGGCACGTTCCGGGCGTATGCGCTGGCCTACTTGCGCCAGCAGAACGATGTGCACCAGGACATGACCATGATCGTGCGCATGATGGAACCCGAGTCCAAAGGCATACCGATCGAAATCTACTGTTTCGCCAATAATACCGCCTGGGTCGAGTACGAACGCATACAAGGCGACATCTTCGACCATTTGGTCGCTATTTTGCCTGAGCTATGGCTGCGTCTTTACCAAGAGCCGGCGGGCAGCGACTTCGCCAACATGAGATAATTTTCCCTTTAGTGGAGCCTTTTTAATGAAACTAGTTGCGGCAATCATTAAGCCGTTCAAGCTCGACGAAGTGCGTGAAGCACTCGCCGACATAGGCGTGAGCGGCCTTACTGTTACTGAGGTCAAGGGTTTTGGCCGGCAGCGCGGTCATACGGAACTGTATCGCGGTGCGGAGTACGTGGTCGACTTCCTGCCCAAGCTGCGGGTCGAGGTCGTGCTACCGGCGGCTATGGTCGACGGAGCGATCGACGCAATCATCAAGGCTGCTTTCACGGGCAAAATTGGCGATGGCAAGATTTTCGTCACGGCGGTGGAGCAGGCAATACGCATTCGTACCGGCGAAAGCGGCATAGACGCACTATAGCGATCCCAATTCAGGAGCAATCATGAAACCATTCAATTGGGTGAACCCGTACCGCAGCGAACGCATTCCGCTGTTTGCGCGTAACGTGGTGTCCACCTCCCACCCACTTGCCGCGCAGGCCGGCCTGCGCATGCTATTGAAGGGTGGCAACGCGGTCGATGCGGCCATTGCCGCCGCCGCCACCATTGTTCTCGTGGAACCCGTGTCCTGCGGCATGGGTGGTGACTGCTTTGCCATTCTGTGGGATGGCAACGAATTGCATGGGTTGAATTCATCGGGCGTCGCGCCCGCCGCCTGGAATGTCGAATACTTCAAGCGCAAGTATGGTGTAAATGATAATGGCCTGGCAGCCATGCCGCTGCGTGGCTGGGATACGGTCACCGTTCCGGGCGTGGTCGCCGGCTGGGCTGCCTTGCACGAGCGGCACGGAAAGCTGCCGTTCGAGGCCCTGTTCGAACCCGCCATAGAGATCGCCGAACGAGGCTTTGTCGTGCCGCCGGTCGTTCACCGCAAATGGGTGGCTGCTGCGGCGGAGCTGAAAGATCAGCCCGGCTTCGCTCAGGCATTCATGCCCGAGGGCCGTGCACCCAATATTGGGGAATTGTTCTCCTTGCCCGACGCGGCGCGCACACTGCGCCGGATCGCGCAGAGCAAAGGCCGCGATTTCTATGAAGGTGAACTCGCCGATAAGATCGTGGCGTTCAGTAAAGCATGCGGCGCCGCCATGACGCACGAGGACTTGCGCGCGTACAAGCCGGAATGGGTCACGCCCATATCGAAGGACTATCGTGGCTACTCGCTGCACGAAATACCGCCTAATGGCCAGGGTATTGCAGCATTGATGGCCCTGGGTATCTTGCAAAATTTCGATCTGGCGGATTTGCCGGTCGATTCGCTTGAATCGCAACACCTGCAAATCGAAGCCATGAAACTGGCCTTCGCCGACTTGTATCGCTATACCTCCGATCCGCGCACCATGGAAGTTACGCCGGAACAAATGCTGGACGACGCGTATCTTGCCAGCCGGGCGAAGCTT
Organism: uncultured Candidimonas sp.; assembly: GCA_964581155.1. Classification (GTDB taxonomy): domain Bacteria; phylum Pseudomonadota; class Gammaproteobacteria; order Burkholderiales; family Burkholderiaceae_B; genus Pollutimonas. The sequence goes on from CAZONP010000190.1 coordinate 3,340, forward strand.
ATCGACCGCGACCGCGCGACGGCTTTTGGCCCTGGCCGTCCGGCATCGGGCGGCACCATCTACCTGACGGCTGCCGACGAAAGCGGCATGATGGTTTCATTCATCCAGTCCAACTATATGGGCTTCGGCTCGGGCGTAGTTGTACCGGGCACGGGGATCAGCCTGCAAAACCGCGGCTACGGGTTCTCCATGGATCCGGCTTCTCCCAATGTGGTTGACGGTGGCAAGCGCCCATTCCACACCATCATCCCGGGGTTCCTCATGCGCGACGGCGCGCCGGTGATGAGCTTCGGCGTCATGGGTGGCGACATGCAGCCGCAAGGCCATTTGCAGACCGTTGTTCGCATGCTCGACTACGACCAGCAACCGCAGGCGGCATGTTGTGCGCCGCGCTGGAAGCTGAACCGGGATTTCACCTTGGATCTGGAAGGCGGAATTCCGCCCGAGGTCGTCCAGGGCCTTATGGACAAAGGGCACGAGCTCAAGGCGGTGAACGACCCCTATATGGACTTCGGCGCGGGGCAGTTCATATGCCGCTTGTCGGACGATCCCGCCCGTGGCTATGTGGCTGCCAGCGATAGCCGCCGCGACGGCCAGGCCGTCGGGTTCTGACCCAAATACAACATAGGGCACTGGTATGGCATTACGCGCCACGATTTTCAAGCTGGAATTACACGTGGCCGATATGGTGCGTGGCTATTACGGCAGCCATACGATGACAGTGGCGCAACATCCTTCGGAGACAGAGGAACGCATGATGTTGCGTGTGCTGGCTTTCGCGTTATATGCCAATGAAGGTTTGGCGCTGACGCGTGGCCTGAGCACAACGGACGAACCGTCCTTGTGGGAAAAAGACCTCACAGGAACCATACTTACGTGGGTGGAGCTGGGCCATCCCGATGAGCGGCGGCTGCTTCAGGCCAGCGGCAAAGCGGGTCAGGTCGTGGTGTTCTGTTACGGCGGAAACGCCAGCCAGGTCTGGTGGCAAGGCATCCAGGCGGCAATGGGTCGTGTCGACAACCTGACCGTGCTGGCGGTTGCACCCGCTCAGTTGCAAGCGTTGGCCAAATTCGCCCAACGCAACATGACACTTCACGTGACTATCGAAGAAGGCACGGCGCTGGTATCATCCGCAGCCGACAGCGTTTCGATCGAAATTTCCGTGTTGCGTGAATCCGGTCTGAATCCAGCCTGAATTTTAGGGCTGTTGGTAGGCCGCCCTGGCTGCCAGTTGCCAAAATTCGGGTAGAAAGCACTCGGCCACCAGCAACGGCTGGCCCAGACGCCAGAACACCGAACAGCGCGCCAGAATTTTGGTGGCCGGCGGGCAGGCCGCACCAAAAAATAAGCGTGCCGATCGGTACAATGGCTGCTGGTCGGTCAAACGGCAGGCAAAAAAACGCGAACGCGTAATCTGCGGGTCGTGATACAGCATGTCGGCCAAAGGACGGGTCTTCAGGCGCCGCATTCCCTGCCAAAGGCCGTGCGACGCTTGCAAGGGCGTGAAGCTGCGGGCGAACACGCTGTCTGTGCCGTTGATAGCCATTACAATTTCGCGCGACCAGATCGGTGTGCGCGCCGAGCGTTGCAACATCCAGGATTCACTGCTTTGCAAGCCCTCGGAATGTTCGCGAATTACGCGGAGCTTCAGATCACCAATATTGCGCAGGCCTGCAGTAAGAGCACCCGGCCTGAATAACCAGTGTTTTTGCTGAGGGCTCAACGAGGGGTAGGGCGCCGTCAGCCAGGCGCTGTTGTCAGGTGGGGAAATTTCCATAAACTATATTATCGCCAAAGTCGTAAACTCACGCTCATGGAAAAAACACGAATTTCAAAATTAATGGCCGAACGCGGCTTATGTTCGCGCCGCGAGGCCGATGC
>CAZONP010000191.1:0-2856 GCA_964581155.1 uncultured Candidimonas sp.
ACTCGGCCCTGACCTTGCAGGCATAGAACAAGACCTTGGCATCCTTGACTCCTTTCTGCTTGAGCAGTGTGCCGCTTATTCTTGCAATGCAGGTCGGGCAACTGAACTCGTCCATTTGGAAAACCACTTTTTTCATTTAATGCTCCGTGGCGTAAGCGCGGCAGTGGCGCACGTATGTCGGCAAGGACGACGTGCGCCCATGACTCAGTGTGCCACGTCAATAGCCTTCCACCCGGCATGATCAAAATGCTTGCCATAGGCATTCATGCTTTGCGCGATCTTCACGATACCCAGCTCGCGTTCATGACCTGCTTCCTTTCCACGCACCACTTCAATGCCGCTCATGATGCTGCCAAGCAAGATATGCAACTGAGCGTCGGCCTGAGGCTCCAGTTTGCAATTTTGCACGATATACGTGAACTGCGTGTTGACGTCCGCGGCATAAGCGTCGTATTGCGCGACGCTTAGCTTGCCGCCGTGTGCCGCTTCCAACGTCTTGGTCGTTGCCCCATGGATTTTTTCCATGCCCTGGCGCAAGGGCGCGTCGGTCACCCACTTCTGGCCTGCATTTAGTTCCAGCGCTTCCACCGATACCTCGTGGCCGTCGTGCGCGGCGTCCGCAGCGATGGCGCCGACGCTCGTGAAGCCAAGGGGAAGGGCGAGCGCAAGGGCCAATACGAGCGATTTTGCTGATTTCATGATTTACTCCGGGTTTAATGATTGGATGAGCCTTCATCTTAGGAACCCGAAGGACATAAATCATTGACGGCGGTCATGTTTCGCCAGCCGCCGTCCAATCGACTAATGCGCGTGTTTCTGGAACGATTCCGGCCAATTCCAGTTGCGGATCTCGGGCTTGTCGATTCCCTGCGCATGCGCGTGGTTGGTATGTTCGATAATTTGCTCTTTCAACCATTCCTTCAGGTAAGCGCCGCGGCCCTGAAGCCGGGGGACATGGTCGATGACGTCGATGGCAAGGTTGAATCGGTCCACTTGGTTACGGATGGCAAGTTCAAGAGGCGTATTGATGTTGCCTTTCTCTTTGTACCCGCGTACGTGAATATTGGCATGATTGGCGCGCTTGTAGGTGAACTTGTGAATCAGCCAGGGGTAGCCGTGGAAATTGAATATGACGGGCTTGTCGCGCGTGAATAAAGCGTCGAAATCGGCGTCTGACAGGCCGTGTGGATGTTGCGTCTCGGGTACCAGTCGATACAGATCAACAACGTTGATGAAGCGTATGGTCAATTCAGGCAACTTTTCACGCAAGATGGCGACTGCGGCCAAGGCCTCCTGGGTGAGAATATCGCCAGCACAGGCCACGACCACGTCGGGATCGGAGCCGGCATCGTTGCTTGCCCACTTCCATATTCCTATGCCTTTGCTGCAGTGCGAAATGGCGGCGTCCATGTCCAGATACACGTGGTGAACCTGTTTGTCGGACACGATCACATTCACGTAGTCGGTGCTGCGCAGGCAGTGGTCCGCCACGCTAAGCAGGCAATTGGCGTCCGGCGGCAGGTAAATGCGGGTCACCTCGGCGCTCTTGTTGCTTACCACGTCCAGAACTCCGGGGTCCTGGTGGGTGAAGCCGTTGTGGTCCTGACGCCAGACCAATGACGAGATAAGGATATTCAAGGAAGATATCGGCGCCCGCCACCGGACTTCCTGTTTGGATTTGTCCAGCCATTTAGCGTGCTGGTTGTACATGGAGTCGATAATATGCACAAAGGCTTCATAGGTGTTGAACAAGCCATGGCGACCCGTCAGCAGGTAGCCTTCCAGCCAACCTTCCAGCGTGTGTTCGCTAAGAATTTCCATTACCCGGCCGTCGGGGGCGATCTCGCTACCCCCGGCGTCTTCGGGTTTTATTTGGCCCATCCATGTTTTCTTGCTGGCCTCGTAAACAGCCTGCAGACGATTCGACGCGTTTTCATCCGGACTGAACAGACGAAAGTTGGTCATGTTGCGAGCCATGACGTCGCGAAGAAAAAGACCCAGCGTGGCGGTGGGGGACACCTTCGTGCTGGCGGGGCTCTTGATGGCCACGGCATAATCACGAAAATCGGGTAGATTCAGTGCCTTGCGCAGCTTCCCACCGTTACCATGCGGATTGGCGCCCATACGGCGCTGGCCAGTTGGCGCCAAGGCCTGGAGTTCGGGGATAAGCGTTCCGTTATTGTCGAATAATTCGTCGGGCCGGTAACCGCGCAGCCACTGCTCGACGATGCGCAAGTGTTCGGGATTCGCATGTATGTCGGCGACCGGAACCTGGTGCGAACGCCAGAAGTCTTCCACCTTCAGACCGTCGGCCTCTTTTGGGCCGGTCCATCCCTTCGGTGACCGCAGGATGATCATGGGCCAGTGCGGACGTTCGGTATTTCCATTTTGCCGTGCATGATGCTGAATGGCGCGAATTTGCTGGACGCAAAGGTCTAGCGTTGTTGCCATTTGATGATGCATGAGCGCCGGGTCATCGCCTTCCACCACGTGTGCAATCCATCCGTACCCCCGGAACAGGCTATCGAGTTCGTCGGCTGGTATTCGCGCCAGCAGGGTGGGATTGGCGATCTTATAGCCGTTCAGATGAAGAATGGGCAGGACCGCGCCGTCGCGCATGGGGTTCAGGAATTTATTGCTATGCCACGACGCGGCCAGGGGGCCGGTTTCGGCTTCGCCGTCGCCCACTACAACGCTGACGATGAGATCCGGGTTGTCGAAGGCGGCGCCGAAGGCATGTGACACGCTATACCCCAGTTCCCCGCCTTCATGGATGGAGCCCGGGACTTCGGGCGTGCAATGGCTGCCGAGCTGTCCGGGAAACGAAAATGCCTGAAACAGGCGGCGCATTCCCGC